>DMNR01000188.1:6154-22719 GCA_003452655.1 Actinomycetota bacterium
GCGCACCCTGTCCTCAGTGAAGCAACCAGGCGACTTCTGCCGCTGGTACACCCTTAAGTCCGCGGACAACTTGCTGTTCTTCAATCTTCTCCACGGCATACCTGTGCCCGTAAAGCCGATCAACCTCGGATTCGGGAATCGAGAACGGGGGACCAGCCATCTTGTCTTGCTCGTATTCGAACGTGATCAATAGCTGCGGGGCGCGTTCAGCGATGTCAACCAGATGCGTCGAATACTTGGTGCGCATTTCTGGCGGAAGGGCGACGAGGGCTGCGCGATCGTAAACACCATCGACTGCGGCGACGGTTTGCCGATCAACGTCGAAGAAATCGCCAACCAGGATGTCTACCCCGCGGCCGGAATACCTAACCAACGTGCCATCCCGGGTGACGGTTGGCACTATCCCGTGTTCTGCGAAGAAGTCTCGTGCGGCGATTTCGCTGAGTTCAACACCGATGACCACATAGCCTCGTGAAGCCAGCCAGGCAAGATCCTCGGACTTCCCGCAGAGCGGCACGAGGATACGTGCATTGGCGGGCAGCTTGAGTTTGTCTAGCTGACGCTGCAACAACTGGTTGCCAGCTGTCTCGTGAAAACCGAGATCATTCGTTTGCCACTTCTCAAGCCAATGGCCCGATTCCACGTATCAACTCACCACCCGTCGTTAAGTGCCGATAATGGACATTATGTCAATCCGAACGGTCGATATTGCATTTGATGCAATCCAACGATCCACCGATCTGGCTGGTCGGATGTCGTGAGCCGGAGTGCCCTGAATCCCTTGCATAGCAAGGCTTTGAGCGTGCGACTGTTGCTGCTGCGGAGCGCAGTCTGTCGGCTGTGCTCGTTCGTTGAGTGTGCGAGTTCGCCGTGGATTCACGCTCAGATTCAGGGTATCTTGCATCTGATGCATGATTCGCGCATTTGATGCAAGGGGGTTTGGGGTGCCTGTCGACGAGGTTGGACGGGTTGTGGTGCTGCCTTCGGTGCGGCTGCTGCAGCCGGCTGAGCAGGTGCTGGAGGACATGTTCACTGGTTGGCGCAATCAGCAGTTGAGCCGGAACTTGGCGTTCGCGACGATCGACGGCCGTGAACGGCTGGTGCGACGTTTCGTCGACCACAGTCAGGCGTGGCCGTGGACGTGGACCCACCAGCATGTGGACGAGTTCTTCGCGGATCTGCGGGCGGTGCAGGGTCGCCGCCACACGACGGTGCGCGCGTATCAGAACGCGCTGCGCCTGTTCTGTGCCTATGTGGCTCATCCCGATTACGGCTGGGACCGCATGTGTGAGTCGCTGTTCGGGTCGCACCCTAGTCAGGTGGTGTTCGAGTGGAACGCCGCGGTGCATGCCCAGGTTGGCGAGAGTGACCCGCGCAAGCGCGCGTTCACTAAGCAGGAGCTGCAGGCGTTCTTCGACCGGGCTGACGACGAGGTGGACCGGATCCGCGCACTGGGTCGCAAGGGTGCTCTGCCGGCGTGGCGAGACGCAGTGCTGTTCAAGGTCGCCTACGCGTGGGGTCTGAGGAGGAACGAGGTCAGGCGACTGCAGCGTGTGGACTTCTCACCGAATCCGAAGGCTCGCGAGTTCGGCCGGTACGGGGTCGTGGCCGTGCGCTACGGAAAGGCGCAGCGGGCGTCGGCACCGAAGCGCCGCGGCGTGTTGACCGTGTTCGACTGGTCGGTCGACGTCGTCGACCAGTGGATCCAGGAGGGACTTCCCCGCTTCGGCGGCGACGGCATGGACCTGTTCCCTTCGGAACAACATGGGGTGGTCGGCGCCGCGATCGGCGACCGGTTCCGCCGCTACCGCGACGACCTCGGTCTCGATGAGGGGTTGGACCTGCATTCGCTGCGTCGCTCCTACGTGACCCACCTGATCGAGGACGGGTTCGATCCCCTGTTCGTCCAGGAGCAGGTCGGCCACGAGCACGCCTCGACCACCGCGATCTACACCTGCGTGTCCAGCGACTTCCGCACTCGGACACTTCGCGAAGCGTTGGACCGGTCCCTGACCCAAGCCTTATCGAAACAGGAGTCGTCATGAAACGACAGGTTGACTACCAGTGGCATCTGGCCGAAGTGATGGCCCGCCACGGACTGCACAACTCCACCGACTTGGGGGGCCTGCTGCACCAGCGCGGCATCACGCTGTCGACTTCACAGGTGTATCGCCTGGTCACCCAACGACCGGAGCGGGCGTCGCTGAAGGTGCTGGCGGCACTGTGCGACATCTTCGACTGCGAACTCGCCGACCTGGTTACGGTGACCGCTGCCGACGCCGCGCCACGCAAGCGCGCTTCCGGCCAGGCCGGCAACGTCGTGGACCTGAACCAGACGATCCGACCGAAACGGGCCCGAGTGGTCCACGACAGTGACTCCTGATCCCCCCGACCAGCCGTGGGTGCGCAACCGGCGACGGGGCCGGCCGCGGGTTGCGGAAGGAAACAAGACCTGTTGCCGTTGCGGGCGTGCGATGCGCCGCGCGTCGGCCCGGATGCCCGACGGCAGGTTATGCAGGCTGTGCTTCGAAGAAGCCGCCGCCACCTACGGCACCTGCCCCGGCTGCCACAGCCACCGACTCCTTCCCGGACTGGATCCGGGCACCAGGATCCGTTTATGTTGTGACTGCGCAGGAGTGACACGCAGTTTCGAGTGCGGAACGTGTGGTGACGAGGCGCTGATCTACCGTGACGGCAACTGCCGACGATGTGCGTTGCGGCTGCAACTCACTGAACTGCTCCACCCCGAGGATCACCCAGGCGGCCGGGCGTTGCTGCTGGAGTTCGCCAAGGTGGAGCGACCGGCCAGCATTATGACGTGGCTTCTCAATCCCAAAGCCACGGAACTCCTCGCGGGACTCGGGACCGGCGCCATTGCCTACACCCACGAGGCCTTGGACGAGCTGCCCCACTCAAAGACCACCGAACACATCCGGGATGTGCTCGTGCAAGCCGAAGTCCTTCCCGCTCGTGACCGGCACCTCCCCGGGTTCCTGAGGTGGCTGGACCTGAAACTTGCCGCCATACCCGACGGTGAGCGCCGTCGAACCATCCGCCAGTTCGCCCGGTGGAAGTTCGTCGTGGCTATCCGCAAGTTGGTCGACGAGGGGCGACCAACACACGGCGCGATCGCCCACGCCCGCCAAAGCATCACCGTCGCCGATCAGTTCCTCACGTGGCTGCATGAGCAGCACCAACCCTTAGCCACCACCACGCAGCTGGATCTGGAACAGTGGCTCGCCACCGGCAACTCCACCCGCACCCGCGTCCGCCCATTCATCGCCTGGGCGGTCCAGTCCCGCACTGCCACCGGCCTGACCATGCCCGGCACCAAGTCCAACGACGGCCCGGAGATGGACCACCACCACCGACTGGAGTGGATCCGGCGGTGTCTGACCAACACCGACGTCCCACGCGATGAGCGGGTGGCCACCTTGCTCCTCCTGCTCTACGGCCAGCCCCTGACTCGGATCGCCGCCCTACCCGTCTCCGCGGTGGAAGTCGACGAGTCCGGCAACACCTTCCTACGCTTCCAACGCGTCCGCACTCCGGTTCCCGAGCCGTTCGCCACACTCCTGCTGGAACACCGCGACCATCGCTCCCCCACCCGCACCACCAGCGGAGTCGAGTCACCCTGGCTGTTCCCAGGCATCCGAGCCGGACAACACGTCACCGCGCAGACGATGATGGCCAAGATCCGCAACAACGGAGTCGACCTGCGCGCAGCCCGCAACGCTGCCTTACGAACGCTCGTGCGGGAAGCGCCCGCACCCCTGATCGCCAAGTCGCTCGGCTACAACGACAACACGATCCACCGTCACGCAGCCATCGCCGCCAGCCAGTTCCAGCAGTACGCCGCCAGCCGGCCGACGAGGGCATCCAGCTGACAACTCAGAGTGAAAGCAGCCAGATCGGAATACCGTGGCTCACTGCGCGGCCACACGCGCTTGGTGGTCGAGGACGGCTCGACAAACCAAACCCAAGCTCGCGACCAAGCCGACAAGAAGGCCGCCCAGGATCAACACGAGGATCCCCCATGAGGACCCAGGAGACGTGCCGCCGGTGGCATCAGTGACGTTGCCGGCCTGGAAGAACACCAGCACCGGAACGACGAACAGGCCGGAAGCGATCCCGACCCCGCGCGCCCACAGGCGCAGCGCTCGCGGCCCACGCCCGGTGGCACGGACTGCGCCCCACCCGGCGACCACACCCACGAGAACAGCGGCCGCGCCGATGGCCGCCAGGGCACGAACGAAGCCGGGGCCGACGAGGGTGAGGTCAGGGCCGCCCTCCCCCAACAGCAACGCCAGCGCGATCAGGGTCCCGAACCCGTATCCCACCACCGCTGACGCCGCGGCCTTCGCCCACATGACAACCCCCGACGGCCGGTCTGAAAGGCGAACGCCTTCCCCCGGATTATGGCATTGGACCAACTCGCGCTGGAGCGATCAGACTCAGCAAGCGGGCCGAGGTGGAACATCGCGACCGAGGAGACCGAGCATGCGCGAGGGACGCCGATGCATCCCGGCGATCCGGAAATGCGACCCAAGAAGTACGCTGC
The DNA here is from genome assembly GCA_003452655.1 of Actinomycetota bacterium. Taxonomy (GTDB): domain Bacteria; phylum Actinomycetota; class Actinomycetes; order S36-B12; family UBA10799; genus UBA10799. Next base: position 10,716 of record DMNR01000188.1, read on the forward strand.
CGACAGCGGGATACGGAGCCTGCTTGAACAAGCCAACCGGGGGCGCCAATGACTGACCCGACGACACCCGGTGTCGCTGCAGCAGGTGGCGATGGAAGCCCTCGGATTCCCGTGGGAAGGGGGCGATCGATCGTCTTTCGGGTCACTTGGGTCTGTAACGAATTTTGTGTTTGAGTCTTCGGCGTGAACTCCGCGGCTACGGGCCGTGGTTTGGAGAAGATCAATCATGGAAGAGAACAGTAGCGAGGATTCGGCCCTGTCGGGGACGTTGGTTCCTGCCGATCTTGATATGTCTGCGATGGCGCAACTATTGGTGGATCAGGCCCGCTCTCAGGGTGTACAGCTCACGGGTCCGGGAGGCCTGCTTAACGAACTGACGAGCCGAGCGCTGGAATCGGCGTTGCAGGTCGAGATGAGTGAGCACCTGGGATACGAACATGGTCAGGCCCCGGGTGATGGTGGCGGGAATTTGCGGAACGGGTCGACACGAAAAACGATCCGCACCGACATTGGTGAGGTCACCATCCAAGTGCCTCGCGACCGCAAAGGGACGTTCGAGCCGTTGATCGTGCCGAAGCATGCCCGCCGTTTGGAAGGGTTCGAAGCAGCGGTCCTATCGCTGTATGCCAAGGGAATGACCACCGGTGACATCGCCAACCACATCGCCGATATCTACGGGGCGAATATCAGCCGCGAAATGGTGTCACGGGTCACCGATTCCATTATCGACGACATGAACAACTGGCAGAACCGGCCACTGGACGCGATCTATCCAGTGATCCTGATCGATGCCATCGTCATCAAAGTTCGGGAAGGAACCGTGGCCAACAGGCCCGTATATGTGGCGATGGGGATAACGATGGATGGCACGCGAGACGTGCTGGGCATGTGGGTCGGGCCTTCAGGTGGTGAAGGCGCGAAGCAATGGATGAACCTACTCACCGAACTGCGCAACCGCGGAATCCAGGACGTGTTCATCGTCTGCTGCGACGGACTCAAAGGCCTACCCGATGCGATCAACGCGACATGGCCGCTAGCTACCGTTCAAACATGTGTCGTGCATTTAGTTCGCAACAGTTTCCGATACTCGTCACGGCATGACTGGCAGAAAGTCAGCACCGGCCTTCGCTTGATTTACACCGCACCCACCGTCGCCGAGGCCGAAACCCGATTCGCCGATTTCGCTGACAGGTGGGATAGCAAATATCCCGCTATGGTGGCGATGTGGCGGCGATCATGGAACGAATTCGTGCCGTTTCTGGACTTCCCGCCAGAGATCAGGAAATTGATCTACACAACCAACGGCATCGAGTCACTCAACGCCCGATTCCGGCAAGCCACCAACCGGCGCGGACACTTCCCCACCGAACAAGCAGCACTCAAGGTCCTGTACCTGACGGTGCTAGAACGACGACCGAATCGCAAGAATCCAACGGGAGTCATCTCCGGCTGGAAATCCATCCTCAACACCCTCGCCATCACCTACGGCGACCGACTCAACATCAACTAGCCAATGACCCAAACACAAAGTTTGTTACAGACCCCCCAAACACAAAGTTTGTTACAGACCCGGTCACTTGGCTTGTGCTCACCGTCGGGTGGGCCTGCCTGGCGGTCCTATACGCCGCCTACCTGGCGCTGGTCGTGGCTGGTTCCCCCTTCGCCTGCCCGGACCCCGTCGATGATTCAACCTTCGGGGAGGCTCAATGGTCGTGGGAGTACATGGGAAACGCCTGCACCTTCACCCATGCCACCTGGCTGCGGCCCGGTGAGTCGGTGTCGCTTCACTCCTCCTCGGCATGGCTGGGCATCCTTGGACTCATCTGTGTGGCGGTGACACTACTACTCCTCGGGTTCACGGGCCTGCGTGCGACCAGAGCTTCGGATCGAGAGTGGCGGGGGTCGGAAGGAACTGACCGTGGCTGAGGGTGGACGATTGGCTGCCCCTAAAACTGTGGCTCCGGGCGAATTCGAGCGTTCCCGTGAGACCACCTGGACGGTCAGCGACTCGTCCCTGCGCGTGAGCGGGTTTAAAGCGTCTCCCGATGGCTTGTTCGTCACCGTGACAGTGCTCGGCCACGCGTTGGTGGTGGATCCGGTGACGGGATTCGCAGGACCAAAGCGGTCCGACACCGTCGGCCCCAGTGTCTGGCTGGCAGTGGGGCGACGCACGATCCTGGCCGAGATTCAGGGCGGCTCGGTCCTGCACCCTGAGCACCCAGGTGACCCAGCCCTATCCACCTACGATCTGTGGTTCCCCTTCAACCCTGAGGAACTCGATAACACTGTCCACTTGCACGTTGACTGGCCGTCGGTGCTCGGCGAGAGAAGTGTCCGCGTGACGAACACCGAGATCAGTGACGCCGCTGCAAACACCCTGACTTGGCCAACACGGCCAAGTCCGTGAGTGTTGCTAGTGACAGACTCGCCGCACGGGACCGGGTGACGCGCCTGGCCCGGCTGCGACCGTGGGGGCTGTGATGAAGACACGTATTCCCATCTCCTTCCTTGTGGCGGGACTCGTGTTCGTCGGCGTGGCAGTGTTCGCGCGCTGGGCCGGACCCAACCCGCCCGGATACACGGTGGCGGCGCCGACGGAGGTCCTGGCCTACGAGTGCGGCGGCATGGACGTTCCCGACATGACCCCGGCACGCATCAACGCGGCGCTCACGGCCGAACAGGTGGGATCAGTGACGATCTGCCGCCATCCAGCAGCGGCGGGGTTCACCACCTGGACAAACGTCGACACTGCCGGAAGAGAGGCAGCCGGAGACGGCCCCGCAGTGTCGCAGGCGCAGGTTCAGGCCCTTCTCGACGCCTTGGCGACACCCGACGAACTTCTGCCGATGCCCAACTCGTGCACTGCCATTGGCGTGACACCCGCAGACCCGCTCTACCTCACCCTCGTGAACGCACGGGTGCTGCAGCCGGTCATCCCGGTCGACCACTGCGACCGGCAGACCGAGCGCGCGCGGCAGGTGATCGATTCCTTTCCCGATGGGACCTAATGGCAAGAACGGTCTCGGGGTCGTGAATACCGACTCATCGAATACTGGCGTTCACCAGTACGGGCTGGGAGAGGGGCGGCCCGCTTCCCACCCACCACGGGATCATGAGCTGACCGCCCTTCCTGAAGCAGGTATATCGGCACCCCACGATGCCGCCACGAACCCAAGCAACGGGAGATGCGCACTAGGTGTACTCGGCCGTCAGGTTTCCCACCCGAATCATCACAGCGCTCAGGAGGGTCATGGTTCACGTACGCAAGTCGCAAGTCCGCAAGGGGGGACCTCCGCTACGGCGGTTCCCTGAGCCGTAGACGCACCGCGCGGCGGACTGGCGGCGAGAGAGGTCCCTCCGGATGTTTGATATTTTTTACATGGAGTACTGTGATAAATACCTGACACCCGGACATCCCATGGAGGGCAGATGATTCACGACATTCCGCTGGCGAAGGCTGCCGGCGCCTGCGGCTGCGCGCACGACGATTCCGACCCGGTGCTGGACGCACGCACCATCCCGCATGCTGTACGGCATGCCGCGATCTTTGGTGCTCTGGACTCGATCGCGCCGGGGNNGGCGACTCGTTCATCGTGGAGTACCTGCAGCGGGGTCCCCAGGACTGGCAACTACGGTTCGAGCGAGGGAACTAGGCCGAGCGAGCCGGAACCATGACCGCACAAGCACTGCGCCGGACTCGCATTGATCTGACGCAGCGACCCTTCATCGTCATCTGGGAGGCGACCCGCGCTTGTACGTTGGCCTGCCGTCATTGCCGCGCCACCGCTGCGCCTCATCGCGACAGTGACGAGTTGACCACATTGCAGGCCTTCGCGCTGATGGACGAGGTTGCGACGTTCGGCTCCCCGCCGCCGTTCGGCTCGCCCCCGCCGTTCTTCGTGATCACCGGCGGGGATCCGTTCGAACGCCCTGACCTGCTGGAACTTGTGTCCTACGGGTCGGCCATCGGGATCCCCGTCGCGGTGTCTCCTTCGGGCACTGCAGCACTCAATCGTGCCAACTTGTCCCGCGTCTACGCAGCCGGTGCGCACGCGATCTCATTGAGCATCGATGGCGCGACGCCCGACACCCACGACGCCTTCCGAGGCGTGGCGGGTAGCTTCGAGCACACGGTGCGCGGCTGGCGCGAAGCCTGTGAGATCGGTCTCAAAGTGCAGATCAACACGACCGTCACCCCGGACAACATCGCCGAACTGCCCGACATTCTGGCCATGATCGCCGAACGAGGCGCCCTGACATGGTCCATCTTCTTCCTGGTCCCCACCGGCCGGGGGGAACACCTGCGACAGCTCACTGCCGAGCAAGCCGAGGATGTCCTCAACTTCTGCTACGACGCCGACAAGATCGTCGCGCTCAAGACCACAGAGGCGCCGGCATTTCGACGTGTATGCATTCAGCGGACCATCTGCGAGGAGCTCGGCCTTGACCCCGTCGTCGAGCTCGGCCTGGGCGAGGACTACCGACGTCTTTCGCAACGACTGAGCGGCGGCGCGAGCATCACCAGCCGGTTGCGCCGGCCGCCTGTGCAGGTGAGTGCAGCGCGTGGATTCGTATTCATCTCCCACACCGGCGAGGTGTATCCCAGTGGGTTCCTGCCACTATCCGCCGGAAACGTATGCGAGACCTCGTTGAGCGACTTGTACCGCTCCTCCGATCTTTTCGTCTCGATACGCGATACCGACGCACCGCACGGCCGATGCGGTCGCTGTGAGTTCCGAGCCGTATGTGGCGGTTCCCGACCCCGGGCCTACGGGGCCACCCGGGATCTGTATGCGGACGACCCACTGTGCGCCTACACCCCCGCCTCCTTCGGCCACGCCCAAGAGGTCGCCGATGCCATCGACTGGGGCACCGGCTCGACCACAACAGCGCCCCCACAACGTCCGACCACCACGAGGAGACCCCGATGACCAAGACGGCGAAGAGCGAATCACAAGTCATGACGGGCCTGTGGGAGCAACTGCCGATCCCGACAGAGGCCACTACCTCACGGGTCGTGCTCAACAACGAACTGCTCCGCATCGTGGAGTTCGCCATGGACGCGGGCCAGGAACTGACCGATCACGCCTCTGACCGGGCCGTGGCCGTGCTCGCACTTTCAGGCGATCTGACGTTCTCCGTTGCGGGCGAGCCCCGCACCTTGACACCAGGCGACGTCGTGTACCTGGCCCCAGGTGAGCGCCACGCCGTGGTGGCCCAGTCCCCGTGCCGATTCACACTTGTTCTGATGCATCCTGGCTCCGGCCAGTAGACCGTAGCCAAGCCCCCCACCTGCCCTGGAACGGCACGACTGCCCCAGGTGATGGCGGGTGGACCCCGAAGGGGTCAGTCCCGCGGTCCGCGAGGGGCGCGCGTCATCAGGTGAAGTCGACACGCACCCGGCTCGGCGAACGGAATGAGATCGGCTCGGCTGGCGTCTCCACCCAGCTCGTCCAGCGCTCCGCGGATCAGTCCCAGATGAACCTGACACACCACGTCCGGTTGGGCGCGCGCCACATCCAGCATCGGACAGCGTTTCAGGGCGACAGTCGTCAACGTGTCGTCGGCGGCCGGATCGAAGCCCAAGTCGGCCATGATGTTGACAGTCTCTTGACGGGCGGCCTTCGGCCGATCAAGGGGGCCACCAGGGTGCCGCGCGCGTGCAGTGTTGCGACCCCACACCTCGCCCGCAGCACGCGCGTCGACCTCCGGGTCAGCACTGGTAGCAGCAATATGGGCCGCTAACGCCCCCGCAAGCGCAGCGTGCTCCCTGACCCGGACATCTGGCTCAGATCGGGTTGGATCAGCCTCGTACAGCCAGGCGGGCCGTCCGCGACCGTCCGGGGCTGCCCGGCGCCGGACGGCCAGGCCCGCTTCGACCAGTTCGTCCAAGTGGGCGCGAACTGTGTTGTCGTGCTGACCCAGCAGACCCGCAAGGTCCCCCACCCGGACTGGCTCGCTGCGCTGCTGCAGGATCTCCAGCACCATCGCCCGGGCGGCTGACAGGCGCACTTGTCCGCCGGCGTCACGAACGGGTGCTGGACCACGATATTTCACGGAATCGAGTGTAGATAAGAATTGTGGCGCTTGTTGCTGGCGGCGCATCAATCCGCTGTCGCCGGACGTATGGAGTCCAGTCGTGATCATGAAACAAGTTCGGGCAGCCACTCAGCGGACCAGCAGTACTCCGTGGGCGCCGCGTTCAGCGTCAGACATGATGTGGGACACGAAGGGGTAATGTCCCGGCTCGCTGACGTCGAACTCCACGAAGCCTCCTTGCGCCGGGAGTAGTGCCAGGGCCTGACTGCCGCTGTTCTTGGAGTCGCGTATGAGGTACCGCCCTTCGGAATAGACGGTGTCGAACTGACCGCCCACGACGTGGAACGAGGACGGTTCGTTGGGTCCTGCGTCGACCACCCAGATTCTGACCCGGTCGCCGGCACGTGCGAGCAGCGGCCGGTGGTCGTACTGCATGGGATACCCGTTGAAAGTCACCAGGTCGGGACCGCCCGCGGCGATCTTGGTGGCGTCTGCGGTTCCGCCCTGCTCACCCAGGTAGCTCTCAGACTGCACCAGCACATATTCGCGCTCGACCTCGGAGAGTCCGGGTGGGTCGATGATCACAGCGCCGAACATCCCGTTGGCGATGTGCATCGACATCGGCATGGTGCCGCAGTGATACATCCACGCTCCGGCGCGTTCAGCGGTGAACCGGTAGGTGAGTTGCTCCCCCGGCTGAATGGTTCGCATCGGTCGATCCGGAGCCAGCGCCCCCGCGTGAAAGTCGATGGAGTGCCCGATCGTGCCGTCGTTGATCAGGGTGATGACAAAACGGTCCCCCACCCTGCCGTGCAGTGTCGGTCCGGGCGCGGTGCCGTTGAAGGTCCATCGGGTCTGCGTGACTCCTGGCGCAACCTCTTGGACCTGCTCGCTCGCCACCATTCGGATGCGATGCACCCGCTGGCGTCCGGCCGGGGGCAGTGTTGCCGACCGTGGCATCCAATCCGCACCCGGCTCGGCCATGAGATCGAGTTGTTCGGGTGCCGTCGAGGGGTCAACGCCACTGACACCCGTCGAGCCATAATCGTGAGCGTCGTGCGGGCCGCGGTCGGCCGCCACCGGTGCCGCACCGATTACCTGGATGTCCAGCACCATGCCCATCTGGCGATGTCCGGCCACCGAACACCAGCCCTCGAGCGGGCGTCCGACGATCCCGACGTCCAGCTGCGCGCGCTGACCGGGATCCAGTCGCGGTGTCTGCTGCCCGGTGTCCAAGACGAGATCGTGTCGATCGTCTCCGGTGTTGTGCAGATTGATCACCAGGCGGTCCCCGGCGGGTACCGCGATCGTCGCCGGTGTGAAACGCATACCGGTGACGGTGATGTCCGCAGTTGTGGTGTTGCCGGTGGCGCTGACTCCGGCGGCCGCGGAGTCGGCAGCCGCGGCAGTCGTGCCCACGGCCGCTGGATCGATGGCGCCCCCCCCCGCCACAGCCAGAAGGACCGCCCCCACACCGACCACGATCCCGCCGCTGTGTACGGCGACGCCGGCTGCGGGCTTCGCCGACTCCGGGACTGTCTGCGGATCCGGTGGCGTCCGCATGGACGTAAGCAGCAGCCCCGCTGTCGTGAACGCAGCGACAAGGACAACGGTCGACGCGATCACTCGCACGACACTCGGGGTTGGCAGCACGCAGAACAGCAACCCCAGGTTCAACGCGACCAGGCGCGTAGCCATGGCCGTATCGGTACGGGTGTTGCGCCAACGCACGGCAGCCGGACCACCTCCGGACATCACGGGAAGCAGATACGCCAGTGAGCCCAGCAGGATCTGCAGCACGCTGCCCACCAGGATCGCTGCTGTCAGCCGTCCAGCCGCCTGTCCCATGGACTCCCAGTCGTGGGCAGCGACAGAGATGACAGCGAACACCACCAGGCTGCCCAGCAGCCAGGTCAACCCGGCGGATACCGACCAAGCCGGGAAGGACCGGGGGCCGCGTTGACGAGCTTCGGCGATCAGCGGGACCGCCGTCATCACCGCCCCGAACAGGTAAATGATCGCGCCGAGTGTCGTGGCTGGCCGAACTCCCACGAGCGCACCGGCCGCGGTGATGACTGTTCCACCCACGAGCCAGGGCAGAGCCGCGGTGGCGGAGCGCTCGGCCCCCGGCGCGATCCTGGTCCGCAGCATGGTGGGCCACAGCGTGACGACGGTGGCCAGGACTGGGATGCCGATCCACCCGAAGAGTGCAATGGCCGCGTGGGCAAGTACCCATCGCGCCTCTTGACCGGTGGGGACCGCGCCGACAACCAGACCGACGCCGAGGGCAATGCCTGGCAACAGCAGGATCGCCGCCGCGACGTAGGCGTGAACAGTCATAGCGAAACGACTCGGCAAGGCGCGACGCACCCGACCGAGCAGCATGATCACATGGGCAAGCAGTGCGGCGGTGAGCAGTGTCGCGCCCCCCACCACCACGGCCGACCTTCCCAGCACGACACCGAAGGTGATCGTGACGACAGCTGTGTTCAGCAACGCCAGCCTGGCGATCTCGCCGTGACGATCGCCGGGATCCGGGAGCCGCAACAGGGCAAGGCTGAAGTGCGACGTCCAGATGAATAGCGCATTCGTCACGGCCCCCAGCAGCAGCAGATGCACCAGCAGCCAAGGTGCAGCACTCACCTGCCGATGGAACAGTGCCACGGCGCCAGCGACCAGGAGCCATCCCAGAACGATTCCGCTGACTCGCACGTGCCAGCTCGACCGCGTCACCGCCGCACCACCAATGTGACCGTCATGACGGCGAACGCGAGGATCGTCGCGACCCCCGCAGCCCCGCCGATCTGCCACAAGCCGGTGGCTGCGCGGATGTCACCGGCCACTCGCAACACGAGCGCCAACTGAAGTCCCACGGTGGCTGCGTACAACACCGGGTGGTAGGGCAACGGACACCGGATAACCGCCGGCAGGATGATCGGGGCATGGGCGAGCACCATCGACAGAGCGAAACCAACGCCCACGGCATGGACGACCACGTCATAGCCGGCACCGTCTGCCACCGGCCCCCACAGCAGCCACACACCGCCCGCGACCGCTAACCAGGCGGTGCCGAAGGCCAGGTTCACCGCCACATAGCGTGGGAGCCCGGTTAGTCGGAGCGTCCGGCGGGCGACGTCGAATCGCACCAGCCACACCACGATCGCAAGCGTGACCGCGCCCAGTGCCACGGTTCCCGCAACCGGCCACAACAACGTTGCGGCGGCGGACATCGCATAACTCACCGCCAGCACCAGCAGTCCCTGTCCCGCGATAGGTGGTGGCGCGCCCACGCTGGCAAGCTCCAAACGTTCCCCCACAATCGTCAGGATGAGGAATCCCGCCAACCAGGGGAACAGAGCCGGGGTGGCCACACTCCCTAGCCACATGGCCACCGCTCCGGTTGCCAGGACCGCGCCGATGGCTTCGATGGCGACTGCGGTACTGGCGGATCGACGCCACAGACTGCGGTAGACCATCACCAGAACCCCGAGGCCCAGAAGCTGGAGTGTGTGCCCCACCTGGAGCGGGAGTTGCGAGAGCAACGACAGTGAGCCCACTGCCACGGCTGCCGGTGCCAGGTATCCCCACCGTCGGCGCAGTGCGATGGCGCGTTCGAGCGCGATCAGGGTTCCGAGGAATCCGATAATCATCAGCGAACCGTGCAGGTCCAGGAGGCGTTCGGCGGTGAGCGGCGCGGGCAGGCCGAGCAGCAACAGGCCAGCATCTAGTCCTAGCAGGAGGCACACCCCTGCTCCCGCGAGCAGCAGGAGGCGCCCGCGCACATCGGGCTGGGAAGGCCGCCGGGCCGATACCTCAGCACCTGACCTGATGGTCGACCTCGAGGCCGCATCGGATGTGATCGGTCCAGACTCACGGACGCGAATGGGCCGGATATTTTCCACGGTACTGAGTGTAGTAAATAGATCTGATGTCGGCGAATCCCGAACTGCAACGTCGTGTGCGGCTCGTGCCGATCTCTGGCTGATACGCGTGCCCCCGTGATAGCCGCCGTGCGGTCGAAGGCGCCCCCCGACGGGCACCGGTCTGCCCCGCGACGGCATTCGTGAACTCGGCATTGGCGAGGGCAGAGGTCAGCCCTCTGACAACTCAGTGGGGACACCAGTCATCACTGGTGCCATCCCATGAGGACTCGATATCGACCACCGAACACTGGCGCTCACCAGTACGGACTGAAATTGGGCTGACCGCCTGTCAGGCAGGCGGCAAGCAAGCTGTGGCGGGCCTTCGTGGACTGGACCGAACTGGAGTAGGTGCGCGCTCCCGGGGCATTTTGCAGACGGGTCGCCGTTGCACCGACCTGGCGGTCCCCTCGAGGCCCAGCGCATCGCCGCAGCCAGGTCGCAGGTTCGGGATATGGACAGCCGTTCGCTTGGCTACTGAACGAGGAATAGCGGTACATCGAATAATGACGCTCACCAGTAAGCACTTTCGGCACTTCCCCGCTTAGCGCAGATTTGACCCATCGCGTTCACGTAAGTCAACCTCGTGTGCGTCATCCGGAGGGCTTGGCGCAAATTCACCCCTATGTCGGCGGCGCCAGATCACGAACCCAAGTCCAAGCGCTGCAGTTGCAATGAGCACCAGCAGCGGCGTCCTGCCAGAACCTTCCGACGAACTTTCCACCACAGCGACCTGTGGAAGGTTGCTGTTTCCTTGTTCGTCGTAACTTGCAGCGGCCACCGGAGTAGTTTCGTCCGCGGGCTGAGGGTCAACCAGCTTGTCGACCGGCTTGATGTTGTTGTAGTTGGCGAAGCCCCACTCGAATAGTCGGTTGACTGCACGTTCCGTGCTCTCAGCGGAGCGCATCACGGCGACGATGAGTTTGCGACCATTGCGTTCCATGGCCCCGACGTATGTGCGTCCGGCCTGCGATGTGAAGCCGGTTTTGCCTCCGAGTGCGCCGGGGTAGTTGTTGAGGATGAACCGGTTCTCGGTCCAGATCCGAATGGTCTTTCGGGCCGCCCCTGGTTCTGTCGGTTCGACGTCAGGGAAGTCAACGTGGTGCTGCTTGTAGATCTCCTGCAGCTGTGGATTCTTCAGTGACTCGCGCAGGATCAGAGCAAGGTCGTATGCGGTGGTGACTTGCCCTGGCTCATCGAGACCACTGGTGTTCTTGGCCACGGTGTCCGTGGCACCCAAGCGTTCTGCTTCGGCTGCCATCGCCTGGGTGGCTGGTTGCATTCCGCCGTATGCACTCGCCAGTGCAGTCGCGGCATCGTTGCCACTTGGCATCAACATGCCATCGAACAGGTCTCGCACACGGTACGAGGAGCCTTCTTTAAGACCGACCTTGCTCCCCTCGGCCTGGATATCTACTTTGCGAGCGCGATATTGAGAATCGAGCTGCAGTCGATTGACTAGCGACAGCGCTGTCAGCGTCTTCATAGTGCTCGCTGGCGGCAGTTTCCAGTGCCAGTCCCTGCCGCCGAGCACGTCACCTGTGTCGGCGTCGGCAACGATGTACGTCCATGCCCGCATCTTCGGCATCGCCACGGACTCGCCGCCGCGTGACTCCACGGTCGGAGTAGCCGTGGGACTCGGTGGCGGAGAGGCAATGCTCGCAGTGGCTGGCACCCCGGCCATGAGTCCGATGGTGGTGACCGCAATCCACGCCAGGCGCTTGTGTAACGCGAGGCGTGACGGGCATGAGTGAGTAGGCATCGCGCAAACCTTAAGCATCGTTTTTCTGAATTCGCGGCTGACCCGCCGAGTGATTTTGCAAGCGCGAGCGTGATGCTCGTAACTAGTTGGAGCGCTTGTTCGGCTTGAGGGTCCAGAGCACGGTCACCGCACCGGTCACGAGGAGGTCGTCGCCCTCGCCGGTCGTGAGCTCGACCTCGACGTGGAACTCCGGTCGCCCGCCCGCCTTCAGGGTCGCGATCACGGCATCGGCCTTGGACGCCATGTGCGCGGTGGCCGTCACGGGACCGCGAGCCACCTTGAG
>DMNR01000387.1 GCA_003452655.1 Actinomycetota bacterium
GCGATGAAGTGGGAGGGCGGCTACGTCTGGGCGTGTAAGAACTACGACGGTGACGTGCAGTCCGACACCGTTGCTCAGGGCTTTGGGTCGCTGGGTCTGATGACGTCAGTGTTGATGACCCCAGACGGCAAGACGGTCGAGGCAGAAGCGGCCCACGGCACCGTGACTCGCCACTACCGCGAGCACCAAAAGGGCAACCCGACGTCAACCAACCCAATCGCCTCGATCTTCGCGTGGACGCAGGGGCTCAGCCACCGCGGGCGCATGGACGGCACTCCTGAGGTGACTGCGTTCGCGCAGACTCTGGAACGTGTGTGCGTTGAGACGGTTGAGTCCGGCAAGATGACGAAGGACCTCGCTCTGCTCATCGGCAAGGATCAGCCGTACCTCACGACGCAGGAATTCCTTGCTGCCATCGACGAGAATCTGCAAGCGGCACTGGCCTAGTTCCGGCGTTGACCGACACCTCACGCAACATTGGGGCGGTTACCTGCCCTCTAAGGTACGAAACTCCACCCAATCGTGAGCGGTGTGGAGCGGGAACGTTGGATCAGCAGCTAGTTCGCTCCCGTGAGCACAGTTTCGTTCACAGCAACGTTTGCACCGTCGTTCGCAATGACCACCTGAACGGTCATGGCGCCCTTCGTCCAGGAGGTCACTCCGCCGACGGAGCCGCCGCCAAAGCTGTTTTTGCTCGTGAACCCTGCATTCTTGAAGTCGGTGTCGAGCTGAGCTTGGACTGCTGCCGCCGTTCCCGGACCCGACCAACTCGCCGACATTCCTTGCGGTGTGCCGCCCCCGCCCTTCAGCGTCAGTCCCTGTGGTGTTGGGACGTCACTCGGCCATCCTGACGGCAGCCCGGAGGTAACCTCAGTGTCGCCGACCTTGACGGTTCCCTCAGGTGATGCCGTGACATTCGGCAGGTTGTCGGTCGTCGTTGAACTGCTGCATGCGCTCATGCCGACGACAGCGCTGAGACTCACAGCGGCAACTGCAATGGACTTGACGGCAAACTTCATGTCATCACCTCGGGGACGCGTGCCAAATGCGGTCCAGGTAGTCCTGAATCGCGCGGTCTGATGAGAAAAAGCCGCTACGCGCAACGTTCAAGATGGCGCGGCGGTTCCACTCGTCTTGATCACGGTAGACGGCATCGACCTCGTCTTGCGCGTCGATGTACGCCCGATAGTCGGCAAGCACCAGGAACGGGTCGTCGTTCAACAGGTGCCCGAGGACCGCTTGCGCGGCACCGTCGCTACCTGCCACGAGTTCGCCAGACAACATTGCGTCAATCGCCGACCGCAGCTCTGGATCAGATTCGTAGAATTCGCGGGGGCGGTAGCCGGCTTCCTGAAGGGCAGTCACTTCATCGACATCCAGGCCGAACAGGAAGAAGTTGTCGGCACCTACCAGGTCACGGATCTCAACGTTGGCACCATCGAGGGTTCCAATGGTCAACGCGCCATTGAGGGTGAACTTCATGTTGCCCGTGCCAGAAGCCTCTTTACCTGCCATCGAGATCTGTTCGGACAGTTCCGCTGCCGGAACGATGTCTTCATTGAGGATCACGTTGTAGTTGGCGGGGAAGGCGATGCGTAGTCGGTCGCGGACCTGGGGATCACTGTCGATCGCGGTCGCGACCCCAAGAATCAGTTCGATTGTCTCCTTTGCCATCCAGTAGCCAGGGGCAGCCTTGGCGCCGAAAATGAAGCTGCGCGGCACGATGTCTGCGTTCGGGTCAGCCTTGATCCGCTGGTACGTGGTGACGATGTGTAGCAACTTGAGGATCTGGCGCTTGTACTCGTGAAGGCGTTTCACCATCACGTCGTACATCGTGTCCGGCTCCAAGATGATCCCGTCGCGCTCGACCAATGTCTGCGCAAGATTGATCTTGTTCGCCTGCTTGATCTGAGCAAATCGCTCCCGGAAGCTCGGGTCGTCCGCGAGCGGCTCGAGGCCGCGCAATTTGTCCAGATCGGTGAGCCAACCATCACCAACCGCTTCGGTGATGAGCTCAGATAGTCCCGGGTTCGCCACCCGCATGAACCGCCGCGGAGTGATCCCATTCGTGACGTTGGTGAACTTGTGCGGCTCGTACGCAGAGAAGTCCTTGAGAACTCGGTCTCGCAGGAGTTGGCTGTGCAGTTCCGCGACACCATTGACCTTGCTGGACCCAACGACCGCCAGGTGTGCCATCCGAACTCCGCGGAATGGCTCCTCCTGGATAAGAGACATCCGATGCACCATGTCTGGGTCCTCGGGATGTGAAGCTGCAACCTCGCCTAGGAACCATTCATTGATCTGATAGATCAACTCCATATGACGGGGCAGGAGCTTCTCGATCAGCTCAACCGACCAGACCTCAAGTGCTTCGGGCATCAACGTGTGGCAGGTATAGGCGAAGCACTTGCGAGTGATCTCCCACGCCTCATCCCACGGTAGGCCGTTCTCATCCACGAGAACGCGCAACAACTCCGGCACGGAGATGACTGGGTGGGTGTCGTTGAGTTGGAAGATGACGCGCTCTGGCAACCTGCGGACGTCGAACCCGACCGGCGTCCCGTATTCGATGAAGTCATTGATTGAGGCAGCGCTGAAGAAGTACTGCTGCGACAGTCGCAGTTCCTTGCCTTGTGCGGTGGAATCCTCGGGGTACAGAACCTTGGAGAGCACCTCAGCGCGAACCTGTTCGCGAACGGCCTGCTCGTAGTCACCGGCATTGAAGATGTCGAGGTTGAATTCGTCGGGTGACTGAGCCGACCACAGACGCAACGTGTTGACTGCGCCGTCGCCGTAGCCTGGCACGAGATAGTTGTACGGAACAGCCGAGACGTGACGTTCCGGGATCCACACGCGAGTGGGATCGCCTTCCTCGTTCGCGGACCCTTCGACAGAGCCGCCGAAACCAATGGTCTGGGCCATCTCTGGGTGAGCGAATTCCCACGGATTGCCCATCGCCAGCCACTTATCGGGGACCTCGACCTGCCGGTTGTCGACGAACGTCTGGCGGAAGATTCCGTACTCGTAACGGATCCCGTAGCCAATTGCCGGAATGCGCATGGTTGCCAGCGAATCGACGTAACAGGCGGCCAGTCGGCCAAGCCCACCGTTGCCGAGGCCGGGCTCTGGTTCTGCGGCGGCGAGGTCCTCGAGGTTCAAACCCAACGAGGCGAGCCCCTCGCGAACCGGCTCTTCAAGGTCCTCAGCGACGAGGGCATTGATCAACTGCGGACCCAGAAGGTACTCGGCAGATAGGTACGCAACCGCCTTGGGCGCCTCGTCAATGTTGCGTGACAGGCGGATCAGCCAGTCCTCCATGAGGTGACGACGAACAAGCCGTGCAAGGGCTTGGTATTTGTCGTTGTCGGTCGCCCGCCGCAGGTCGATTCCTTGGCTGTGGGTGAGTTCGTCGAGGAAGCCTTCAGTGATCTGTTCTGCGGTGGGGCGGGGGAGAATGGGGGAGTCTTCGTCACGCGTCACGGGATTGATGCCTTTGCCTCGGGGTGCAAGTCTTGGGTGCCTGATGGCCGACCGGGTGGGTCGGGCACAGTCTGCCGGGATTGGCGCCTCGTCGCACGACTTGTGACTCCGTGCGCCAATAACAGTTACAGCGTGACCACTCGGTGCATTGTGGAGGAGTAACGCGCTGCCTCAATGATCCGCAGCGTGTCTGCTGCGCCGCGCGGATCGACCGGCACGGGTCCGTCGCCGCGAATTGCGTCGCGAAGCTGCCGGTAAAACGCGGGATAGTCACCTGGGATGGTTGGGAATGGTGCAGTGATGCCCTCCAGGTTGGTCAGTTCACCCCAGTTCTCCTCGCTGACGGCTCCCCAACCCTCGCCGGGAAGCAGCCCGGCTCGCAGCGCATTCTCTTGGACATCGAGGCCGTAGCAGGAATAGCCACCCTCGCGGCCGAGCACTCTAAACTTGGGCCCGAGATCAGCAGCCGTCGCACTCGCGAAGAGGTGGGAGCGCACTCCATTGTGGTGGGTGATTGCAACGAACACGTCGTCGTCAACCTTGGCGCCTGGACGGGTGGTGTCGATTTCGGCGTAAACGCTGGCAGCGGGTCCGAAGAGGTTCAGGGCTTGGTCGATGACGTGTGAACCGAGATCGAATAACAAACCACCACCATCGCTGGGCGAAACGTTCTCTCGCCAGCCGTCTTTGATCTGTGGTCGCCAACGTTCGAATCGCGATTCAAACCGTGCCACCTTGCCCAGTGCACCGGACTTCAGGAGCGACTTCACAGTCAGAAAGTCACCGTCCCAGCGCCGATTTTGGAAGACAGTCAGCAGTACCCCAGCATTGTCGGCGGCGGCGATCACCTGATCGGCCTGCTCGGCGCTGATCGCCAATGGCTTGTCGACCACTACGGCAACACCGTGTGA
>DMNR01000332.1 GCA_003452655.1 Actinomycetota bacterium
CCACCACTGGATCCTGTTCTTCACGAACCTCGGCCGGGTGTACCGCACCAAGGCGTACCAGTTGCCGGACCTCGCACGCGATGCGCGAGGGCAGCATGTCGCCAACCTGCTCGCGTTCCAACCCAACGAGTCAATCGCCGAAGTGATGGTGCTTAAGGACTACAACCAAGCACCGAATCTCGTGCTTGCAACTCGTTCCGGAATGGTGAAGAAGACGCGCCTCGGCGACTACGACACGAACCGCACCGGCGGCATCATCGCCATCAATCTCAAGGACGGCGATGAACTCATCTCGGCACGGTTGGTGAGTGACGACGACGATCTGATGCTGGTTTCACGCAAGGGAATGTCGGCTCGATTCAAGGCCAATGACGAAACCTTGCGCCCGATGGGACGTTCAACGTCTGGCGTGATCGGAATGCGGTTCCGGGGCGACGATTCACTGCTGTCGATGGAGGTCGTCAGTGAAGGTGCTGACCTCGTGACCGTCACTGACGGCGGATTCGCCAAGCGCACCTCCGTCGACCAGTGGGCGACCAAGGGACGCGGAATCCTAGGAGTGCGTGCCATGCGATTGGTCGAGGAACGTGGTGCTCTAGTTGGCGCACTCGTCTGTTACCCAGGCGACGAGATCTTCGCCGTTGCCAATGACGGCGTAGTGATCCGGACCCGGGTCGATGAGGTTCGGGTAACCGGCCGCGACACCATGGGAGTTTCGATGATGAAGCTCACCGGAGACCGCAGTCTGGTCGCAGTGGCGCGGGCAGCCGAACTCGATGATGAAGTCGAGGACGAGGATGCCGACGTGGAGACAACGGCAGTTGTCGCTGGCGACACGGAATCGATTGTGGTCGTCAATGACACGGACAGCGTCAACGAGGGCCATGATGATCCAGAAGAAATCGAAGCCGTCGAGGATTCAACGCAATCCTCCGGAGAGGATGAGAACTCGTGAGCGGGACGCAAGCCCAGCCCCAGGCCGCAACTCCGGCCGCCGGCCCACGTCAGGCGAGGCTCTTCCTGAGTCGCCTGGATCCGTGGACCGTCATGAAGACGGCGTTCGTACTCTCGCTTGGCCTGGCGATTGTCATCGTGGTGGCGATCTTCCTTATCTGGCTGATTCTGACGGTGAGTGGCACTTTCTCCTCGATCAATCAAACAATCAGCGATCTCGGCGGATCCGGATCCTCTGGCCTTGATGTCTCGGATGCGTTCTCATTTGGTCGGGTCATTGGTTTTGCATTGTTTGTTGCTGCCTTCGAGATCGTCCTGACCTCGGCACTGGCGACGGTCACGGCCGCGATCTACAACGTGACCGTCGGGTTCACTGGTGGGGTCGAAGTCACGCTGTCTGAGGACTCGTTGCGTTCGGCAGCTTCAATGCCGAATCCCTGGAAGCGCAGCCCGAAGCCGCCTGCCGCTTCCTAGAACTCGCGGATTGGTCGCACCGCCCGGTCGATGGCGTCTTTATTGCCGGCGCCTGCTTCGCCCGTGATGCACCAATCCTCGTTGGTCAGGAAGCATTGTCCAAGCGCTTGGTTGGGTTCCGAGAAGGGATTCTCGGATGACGACCAGTACCACATTGGATCTTGGGTCGCGAAGTCACTTCGCAAACTGCCGGTCGAATCGCAAGGATCGGTTGAGGCCGTGTCTTGTTGGCGCGCAAAGCGGCAGAGTTGGTTGAGTTCGTCGGGTGAGGGCAGGAACCAGTCGTCTTTGCCCGACGCACTGACGTAGTCGCCTGTCATGATCGCTGCAGACACCGGACTGAGCGTGCACGCCTGCACTGCGAGCCAGCTTTGGGTGTTGGTCAACCCGGTACCGATGGCCGAACCCAAGATACCGACCGAAACGTCCATGCAGCCGAAGATGGTGCGCGGATCAACATCGCTGACACCCTCGCTCCGGCCAAAATTCGGCATTCCTGTTGTGGGGTCGACGTCCGTGGTTGCAGGCTGCCATCCCATAGGTGCAACCTCAAGGTATTGACCCCAGTCCTGCCGGGTTGGCGCGGCATAGAAAACGGTCCCGCCTCCCGGGCCGGTGTCACCGACCACACAGGCTCCACCTTCTGCGCAGGTGGGAACAGGTACGGGCGGGGCAGTTTTGGTGAACCGTCCAGCCGTGAGGTACCACCCTGTGGGCAGACTGCGAGGGGATCCCGTCAACCCGGCTGAGGCAATGCCAGTCAGCACAGAACCCGCGAACGTCGAATTGTTGACGTCGCTGTCCTTGAGTACGAGGTCCTTCAAGTAGCTGCCAGCGAAGTCACAGCCCGACAAATCGGCACCTGACCGGATGACAACAGTTCGGCAATTTCGGCTTGACCTGCTGGAGCGAGAGGAGTTGGGAGCCGTAGACGACGAGGCGGATGCTGGGCGCCGCTCACTCTGCGACAGGTGCTTGACAGTGACGAAGTTGCGGTTGTATCTCCCATCCTGGCGACTTGGGCTGCTGTACCCCTGAGATGCGGTGAACACAACGTCCGTCGCGGTTCGCAGAGTTGCTGCCTGTGCTTCGGAGAGCTCCATCCGGACCCGCTGGGGACGGTTGGGAACCGTGGTTGAGGTCCATCCTGCGAGCTTGACGCTGGTCGTGGACGAGTCGGGGAACGCGACCAAACGCAGGTTGAATCGGTCCCGGTTTCCCTTCAGGGCAATCAGCCCGGGGTTCCATCTGACATTCGCGCTGACGACCCGACGGTTGCTCGATACCTTCAAATCACGGACCACAATCCCCCGCTGAGCCGAGACATCACCTCGCACCGATTTGCTCTGGGGTGCGGGTTGCGGTGATACGGGCGAGGGTGGAGCGGCATTGGCTGGGACACCGACTCCTACCAGGAGGGTCGCCGCTGCAGTAAACACGGCAGTTGCGCCGACTCGAACACCGGAGATCCTGGCCATGCGGAACCCACCTTCGGGTCGGATGTTGATGTTGATGACCCAATCTAATCAGGATTTCGGAGATCGTCTTGTTGGAGGTATCGAACTATCGATAGCCCCTTGTCAGCGGCCCGGGCAAATGCTTCGTGGGTAGACGCCGAGTCAGGCAATCGGTTGCTGGGGTATTCTTTTGGCCGGTCGTCAAACATCTCTGCTCCTGCTCGTCTGCGGGAGGGGGTGGATGCGGTTGTGTAGGGGCCTATAGCTCAGCTCGGTTAGAGCGCTTCCCTGATAAGGAAGAGGTCGGTGGTTCAAGTCCACCTAGGCCCACATGAAGAAACTATTGCTCATCGGAGCCCTGGCAGCTGCTGCCTACGTTGTGTACCGCCAGGTTTCAGCAAACCAGGCTGAGAAGGATCTCTGGAACGAAGCAACCAGCGATCCCGACCTTCGCTAACACCCGCCCGCGCTCCCGAATACCCACGCGTTATTGGGATTGCGGGAGCCAAATCGGTCCGTGAAGCCCCAACACTAAGGGGGTTTGCGGGGCGGCAAGGGGCCTTAGCTCAGTTGGTAGAGCGCTGCCTTTGCAAGGCAGATGTCAGGAGTTCGAATCTCCTAGGCTCCACTTATTATCCTGCAGCGTTGCTCGACTAACGCTGATCGGCATCGCGGTCGGCAATTCCCTAGTCTTGCCGCGTGCGTGCATTCAAGGTCTTCCTCATCATCATTGCTGCCGTTGTGGTTGCCGGCATCGTGATCGTTACGACATCGGTCATTCAGGGGAAGGTTGAGACCAACCAAACCCAGGAAGCATTAGATCCGTTCTACACGCCACCGAATCCGCTGGTGGGAAATCCCGGCGAGATCATTCGTACCGAGCCAATCGCCGACTACCCGATCACCGGGGCAACGGCTAACCGCATCCTCTACATCTCGAAAGACCCCGCCGGGAATCTGCGGGCAAGCGGCGGAATGGTCTTCGTCCCGAATACACCCTCGGTCGGTGAGCGCAAGGTTGTCGCTTACGCGCACGGCACGAGCGGGCTCGGGGATTCGTGTGCACCTTCGCGCAGCGATCAGACGCCATCAACTCAGCCGTTCATCCAGACCCTCATGGACTTGGGTTACGTCTACACGGCAACCGACTATGTGGGCTTGGGAACGCCAGGCGACCCGTACTACATGGTTGGGCAGAGCGAGGCCACCGATGTCGTCAACTCCGTGCGTGCCGCCCGGAACTTCCCGGGTAGCAAGGCGGGCAGCACGTATGCCGTTATGGGCCACTCGCAAGGGGGCCACTCGGCGATCTGGACTGGCGAGTTGTCCAAGCAACTCGCGCCGGAACTCAATCTGGTCGGTGTCACTGTCAGTGCGCCGGCTACCCAACTCGAGCCGCTACTCAACCAGCAATGGAACACCACAATCGGTTGGGCGATTGGTCCAGAGGTCGCGATTTCCTGGCCGCTGGTCTACCCGGATCTTGCTCCCATCGACATCGTCACACCGGAAGGCGCGAAGCTCTACCCGGAACTGGCGTACAAGTGCCTAACGGATGCTGGTATCGATGGCGCGATCCAGCAGGCGCTCGGAAATACCATGTTCAGCCAGAACCCAGCGACTGTTCCGGCTTGGCAAAACGCGATGCGCGAGCAGACACCGAAGCCGCTGCCGTCGGCAATGCCGGTTCTCATGAACCAGGCAATTGGTGATGGGATCGTCTTGGCTAACACGAACTCCCTCACCCAGCAGAAGTGGTGTGCGGCGGGTTCGAATCTGCAGACCAACTGGCTTGGTCAGCTAGCGACCGGCTCCTTGGCATCGGCGGCGACCCACCAGGACACGCTGTTGGCTGCTTGGCCCATGGAGACCGACTGGATCCAGGCAAGGTTCGAAGGCAAGCCCGCTGTTTCGAATTGTGGCTTCACACCGCCGGTGAAGCCTTACACCCCAACTGGTGCTCAATAGCGACGAGGCGATTTGCCAGGGCCATTGGCCGCAGTCAATGCGGTCATGCCAGGATCATCAAATGGCCGAATCACTTACTGCGACCCTGCACACCAATCAGGGCGATATCAAAGTCAACCTGTTTCCGAACCATGCGCCGAAGACGGTCCGCAATTTCGTCGGGCTCGCTGATGGCACCGGAGAGTGGAAAGACCCCAAGACCAACTCCGCTGGATCCGGACCGCTGTACGACGGCGTGATCTTCCACCGGGTCATCCAGGGATTCATGATCCAGGGCGGAGATCCCCTGGGAACCGGAACGGGTGGGCCGGGCTACAAGTTTGCCGATGAGTTCCACCCCGAACTTCAGTTCGATCGCCCGTACTTGCTGGCGATGGCAAATGCCGGCCCAGGCACGAACGGCTCACAGTTCTTCATCACGACCGTTCCCACTCCTTGGCTGACCCACAAGCACACGATCTTCGGTGAAGTTGCCGATCAGCCGTCACGCGATGTGGTGGACAAGATCGACGCCGTCGAAACCGGCCGCGGAGATCGGCCGAAAGAAGATGTCGTGATCAATTCGATTTCCATCGAGCGCACCGAGTCCTAACTCTTGTGAGTCAGGAGCTACCGCCAATACCAGCCGCGGATGGGCCGCCGGCCGCTACGTGCCCGGCCCATCCCGATCGGCAGACTCGTCTGAGCTGCACTCGCTGCGGGCGACCGATCTGCAGTGAATGCATGGTGGCGGCCCCCGTCGGCTTCCAATGCCGCGAATGTGTGGCGGAGGGTGCTGCAGCAACTCAACCCACGTCAGGCCCGATTCCTGGTCGCGTTGCTGCAATCAGTCGGCCGTATGTCACGTATGTGCTCGTTGGTGTCTGTGTTATCGCATTCCTACTGTCACTGAGCGCCGGAATTGAATCAGCCGTTGGCGGCTACGGAATGCGTCCGGTCTACATCGCCGTTGATGGCCAGTGGTACCGCCTCCTGACCTCGGTCTTCATGCACTGGTCGATTCTGCACATCGGTTTCAACATGCTGGTGTTGATCATGCTCGGACCGACGTTGGAAACGGTACTCGGGCACTTCCGGTTCACGGTCCTCTACATTCTCGCCGGATTAGGCGGCGCGGTTGCGTCGTACTGCTTCTCTCCGCTGGCGACAGCGTCAGTTGGCGCGAGCGGAGCAATCTTTGGACTGATGGGCGCACTGATTGTTGCTGGTCGCAGGCTTCGAGTGGATGTCACCCAGGTGGTCGTGTTACTCGCAATCAACCTCGCGATTGGATTCATTCCTGGTGGTTCGGTGGATTGGCGAGCACATGTCGGGGGCCTGGTTGTCGGAGCCTTGGTTTCCGCGATCTTCGTTTTGGCGCCGCGGTCGCACCCGGCCTTGGTCCAGACGATCGGCTGCCTCGCTGTTGTTGCCGTGCTTGCGGGCCTCGTCGCCTGGCGGACGGCGGACATCAGGGCCCAGTTCACTGCGCCAGATCAGACCCCGGTGGTCGCGACCGCAGAAACGTCAGGCACCCTTGTTTCTGACCGTATTAACGCCCGTTCACATGGGACGTCTTGAGGAGATCGATCTATGAGTCAGCGCGATGCAGTTATTTGCGCCGCAGTGCGCACCCCAATCGGTGTTGGTAAGCCAGAGAAGGGCGCCCTTTCCGGAATTCACGCGGTAGACCTCGCGGCCATCCCGCTGCAGGAGATCATCGCTCGCACCGGGATCGATCCTGCTGTGGTTGATGACGTGTTCTGGGGCTGTGTGACGCAGACCGGAGAACAAGGCTTCAACGTTGGCCGTCACGCGGTGCTCGC
>DMNR01000245.1:0-11353 GCA_003452655.1 Actinomycetota bacterium
CTCGTTGGTGTGGTCAGTTGGGGCTACGGCTGCGCAATGCCCGGGTACCCCGGGGTCTATACGAGGGTGGCCACGTTCGCGAATTGGATCCAGGGCAACACCGGTGTCGCTGGCAGTTCCACTGCAATCGGTCTGACTGGTCCGGCGGAGGTGCGCGCCAATCGCCCGTGTGATGCCAAGGCTTGCTCGGTCAAGAAGAAGCGCGCGTTGTCCATGTATGTCAAAAACCTTGGTGACCAACCGGGAAGTTGGTCGGTCAAGGCAACGAAGCTCTTGAGCTCCAAGTCGGCAGGAGTCCTCGCCCCCAATTCGACGACCAAGGTCACACTGCGGGCACCTAGCGGGCGACAGGGATGCGGGAAGGTGAAGCTGCAAGTCCTCGGCGCTGTCGTCAACTCGTTCAAGGTCAAGGTCAACGGCGGGAAGTGCTAACCGGCCGCCAGCGGTGAATCGGTATCAGTTGCGCCCAGTCGTCCGCTGATCGGCGAAGAACGCGGTGAGCAGCGCACTCGAATCCTCTGCGAGGACACCACTGACGACTTCCGGCTGGTGGTACAGACGACGGTCGCGCACCACATCCCACAGGCTTCCAACGGCACCTGCCTTACCGTCGAAGGCACCAAAAACGATCTTCTCGACACGTGCTTGCATCGCCGCACCGGCGCACATCGCGCAGGGTTCGAGCGTCACCACAAGCGTGCATCCATCGAGGCGCCAATTGTTGAGCCGTGCCGCCGCATCGCGCAGCGCAACTACTTCGGCATGGGCCGTTGGGTCTGCGTCAGCCTCTCGCCGGTTTGCACCGCGGCCAATTGTCGCGCCGGTGGAATCCAGCACAAGCGCCCCGACCGGAACGTCCTGCGTCAGCAGCGCTGATCTCGCGATCGCCAAAGCGTCGCGCATCGCTGCGGCATCAGATTCGCTGGGCTGCACGGGTACGTCGGTCTCGGGTCCTCAGGCTGACTGCGGGTCAGGCTGGGGCGTCGAGTAGCTCCTCGAATTGATCGCCGAAGCCGAGGCGACCCGCAACGGCTGAGAGCACCTCATCCGGGTAAAGGTCGACGTCCTCAGTGAGGATCGCGAATTCCGCACCCGACATTCCCAGATCCGCCAGCAGAGTCAGATCCCCGGCGGGCATTAGCTCGTCCAGGTCCTCGTCTTCAGGGATCGGCAGACCGAGCCCGTCGAGGATGTCGGCTGCCAATGGCCAATCCGCGGCGGCCGAAACGTCGGAGAGCAGGAAGCGTGGTTTCGCACCATCCATCCGAGCGACGATGAAGAAGTCCTCAGCAATGCTCAGAAGCCCCAGCACGCTGCCTTCAGATGGTTGAGCGGTCAACGCCTCAGTGAGCGTGGCGGTACTCAACGCCGTGCGACGCGGCAGACTCGACACCTGCCATTGACCGTCTTCAAGCCAAGCCGCGACCACGAAGTCGATGGCGTCTTCGTCCATCAATGGATTCCCCCCGTGAACTACCGACCCGGTGCCGGACTCTTGCCGTAAGCCTGTCAGGTTCATCTCGCCAGCGTGACGGCAGTAGGCCGAATTGCCTACCCCCGGACGGTAAACATCACGTAACTCTTGGGTCCCGAGATGCGCAGATCCCCACCGTGTTGCCCTTTTCGGCGGCATTTCGGCCGTAAAAAGGGCAACACGGTGGGGATCTGCGGCAACGGGAACGGGCCCGCTACATGTTCTTGACGGCGGAAACGACCTTCGTGAGGGTGTCCTTGGCATCGCCAAAGAGCAGCGTCGTCTTGGGATCGAAGAGCAGTTCGTTCTCGATACCAGCGAATCCGGGGCGCATCGAACGTTTCAGGAACACAACCTGCTGCGCGTCGGAGACATCCAGAATCGGCATGCCGTAAATCGGGGCGGACGGATCGGACTTGGCCGCTGGGTTCACCACGTCGTTCGCTCCAACGACCATGACAACATCGGTCGAGGCGAACTCCGGGTTGATCTCGTCCATTTCTTTGAGCTGCTCGTACGGAACGTTCGCCTCGGCAAGCAGCACGTTCATGTGCCCTGGCATACGACCGGCGACCGGGTGGATTGCGTAGTCGACCTCAATGCCCTTCGCCGTCAGCAAGTCGACCAGTTCGCGAATCGTGTGCTGTGCCTGAGCAACAGCCAATCCGTACCCGGGAACAATGATGACCTTGTTCGCGTAGCCGAGCATGATCGCGACGTCCTCAGGCCCAGCGGACTTGACCGGACGATCTTCGCCGCCGCCAACCTTCGCTGACACAGCAGTCGCGGTGAACGCGCCGAACATCGTGTTGGTGAGCGGGCGACCCATAGCCTTCGCCATTTCGCGAGTCAGCAAGGTTCCGGAAGCACCGACCAACGTTCCGGCAACGATCAGCAGCACGTTGCCCAGGACGTAGCCGGATGCCGCCACAGAAAGACCGGTGAATGCGTTGAGCAGCGAAATAATGATCGGGACGTCAGCGCCACCAACCGGCAGCACCAGCAGAATTCCGAGCAGCGCCGACAGCACGATGAGCACGGCCAGCAGGCCATTGGTCGGGCTGATGACCAGCGCGACACCAGCGGCCAGCGTTCCGATACCGATCAGCGAGGTGATGTATTGCCCGCCTGGAATAACGATTGGGCGAGTGGTGATCGCCTCTTGCAGCTTCAGGAACGTCAGGATCGATCCGGTGAACGAAACCGAACCGACAATGACCGTGAAAACAGTCGCCGCGAGGATTCCCTTGGATTCCGATTCGCCGGCAGTCAGGAATTCGATGATTGAAACGAGCGCCGCGGCGCCACCACCGACGCCGTTGAAAAGCGCGACTAGTTGCGGCATCGACGTCATCTTCACGCGACGCGCAATGGGGAACGCCACGATCAGACCGATGAGAATTGCAGCCAAGATCAGCGGGACGTTCTTCATCCCAGGGGTCGAGAAGAACAACACGACCACGGCGACAAGTGCGCCGAAAGCACCGAGCAGGTTTCCGTTGCGAGCCGTCTTCGGCCCAGACAAGCCCTTGAGTGCGAGAACGAAGCAGACCGCAACGAACAAGTCAATGAGTTGCGCCCACACCGGCGTGCTGGTGGGTTCAGCAGATGCGAGTAGCGAGGTCACTTCTTGGCCTCCTCGTCAGAGGAGGGCTTGGCGGGTTTCTTCGCCTTGAACATCTCAAGCATTCGGTCGGTGACGACAAAGCCACCGACCAAGTTGATCGTCGCCAGCACAATCGCGATCAACCCAAGGGCGATCGTCAACGGGTTGTCGGCGCTGCCGGTCACCAAGATCGCACCGACCAGCACAATTCCGTGGATCGCGTTCGCGCCAGACATCAGCGGGGTGTGCAGGACGGTCGAAACCTTCGATACGACTTCAAAGCCGACGAAGATCGACAGGATGAAGATGGTGAGTAGCGCGACTCCGGAATCCATCAGGCCGCATCCCCCTTCTTGATTTCGCCGTTGAGAACCACGGCACAGCCCTCGAAGACTTCGTCTTCTGGGTCAAGC
This sequence comes from Actinomycetota bacterium, assembly GCA_003452655.1. Classification (GTDB taxonomy): domain Bacteria; phylum Actinomycetota; class Actinomycetes; order S36-B12; family UBA10799; genus UBA10799. The sequence goes on from DMNR01000245.1 coordinate 3,494, forward strand.
ACGAGCTCGCCTTCCTTGACGGCGAGACCAAGCAGCGCAACAACGTTCATTGCGTATAGGCGCGAGGCGTGGACGGGCATTTCGCTCGCGACGTCCTTGGCGCCCCAGATCTTGACGCCGTCGATGATGACCTGCTCACCTGCGACCGACCCCTCGACGTTGCCGCCTGTCTCCGATGCGAGGTCGACAACAACCGAGCCCGGCTTCATTCCAGCGAGCATTTCCGACGTCACTAGGCGCGGAGCCTGGCGACCTGGAACCGCAGCCGTCGTGATCAAAACGTCGGACTCGGTGATGTACGGAGTGAGCAGCTCACGTTGGCGGGCTGCGCGCTCTTCGGTCATTTCCTTCGCGTAGCCGCCGCCGGCCTCGAGCGCCTCAAGGTCCAACTCGATGAAGTTCGCGCCGACGGAGTGGACTTCATCCTTTGAAGCCGCGCGAACGTCGTAGGCAGATACAACAGCCCCGAGGCGCTTGGCGGTCGCGATCGCTTGTAGTCCCGCGACGCCTGCGCCGAGCACGAGGACCTTGGCCGGCGGAATCGTTCCGGCAGCCGTCATGAACAACGGGAAGAACTTCGGCAGGTTCTCGGCACCAACGAGCGTTGCCCGATATCCGGTGACTAGCGCCTGCGAGGTCAAAGCATCCATCGATTGTGCGCGCGAGATGCGCGGCACGAGGTCGAATGAAAGGGCAGTGGCACCCGCGCCAGCAATCGCGGCGATCGTTTCGGTGTCGTTGTTGGGCTGCAGGAAGCTGAGCGCAACGGCACCAGCCTTCAGCGTGCTCGCGCGCTCGGGATCTAGCGGACGCACTGTCGCGATAACGTCAGCATCTGCGAACGCCGCGGCAACAGCGCCTGGCTCCACGACGGTCGCACCCGCAGCGGTGTAGTCGGCATCGGTCGCGAAAGCCGCAGCTCCAGCGTCCGACTCAACGGTCACGTCTAAACCAAGGGCCGCCAATTTGCTAACGGTGTCGGGCACCAAGGCAACCCGACGTTCACCTTCGCGAGTCTCTTTAGGCACAAAAAGCTTCACCTAAGCCCACCTCCAGTCATCGGCGGAGCCTAATTGGCTGCGGTGAACGCTTGTTCACCCGCCCCCGAAATTGGTGAGCCTCAACACCTGGGCCTATCGAGTGATCAAGTTGGCGATCGACAGGCAGGACAAACTCAGACTTCCCGTAAGAAGTCCGCGGCCGCAAGTAGCGGCAACACACTGCGAGCCGCTGTGCCGAAGCGGTTAAAACCGCTGGCATCCTTCTGCCATGCCTCGCACGTCACTGACAGCCTCCCGATTTGTTCGCGTTTCCGCTATCGGCCTGAGCCTTGGCCTGGCCTTGACGGCATGTTCATCGCAGGGGTCGGACAGCGGGTCGGGCTCCTCGAGCAACCCGTCGACGTCTGCCAGCCCCAGCCCGTCGGCCACTGGCTACCCGGTGACGTTCAAGTCGACCCTGAGCTCAACGGTCACCAAGATCAATGAGGTCGGTAAGGGCGACGACCAGGCATATGGCGTCCAGATACTGGAAGGTTCGTCGCAAATCAACAAGACCTATCTTCGCGTCCGAATGTTGGGAACGTTCGACTACACCAACAAGGGCGGGCAGGTCGGAGGGTTCCTCGAACTCGTGTGGCGCGATGGAACGGTGCTTGGCCTGAGACAGAAGGGCACGGCGACCTACGACTCCTCAAGCAAGGAGACCGCTTTCGATGCCGATCTCGAGGTCATCAATGGGTCTGGCAAGGCCGTGGGAACAACAGGAACCGGCAAGCTGACAGGCAGCCGCCAGGGATCGAGCACATCGCCACTAAAGATTGAGGTCGAACTCGACCTCACCAACGCTCCGGAGTTGATAACCGGCGATTCCGGCTCACGTGGAACCCCGACGCCATCTTCGACCTACTCTGCGACGATCGCACCGTAATTCCGCCTTCGTTAGCTGCCCCAAAGAACCCGGGGGATCTTGTCCTTTCTGGCGGGCAATGTGGGTGACGGGCGGCGTAAAGTCCGATCCGTTCGTGGGTCACACGACGGGGACGGCGCATTCAACAGCTACTGCATCACACCTTCAGGTGATTTGGTCACGCTGTGTAGATGAATTGTCACCTTACGGCGACACACTGCGAATTCCGGGTTCTAATGAAGTCGGCGAAAGATCTTCGGCGCAATGGAGTGAGAGGAGCAGGTGCGTGCGACGCGTATTCCTGTTCGGTGGGGCCTGTTCGGCGCTTGCCTTTTTGATCATCATGTCTGGGCAGCTGCTGAACTTCAACCTCCAGAATGTGCTGCTCGGTCTGGCCCTTGGGGCAGCCACCGGGCTGGTTCGCACGCACAGCCCGTTGGCCCGCATCTCGGCGTTCCTCATCGGATTCGCGCTCGGTATGGCCTTCTACGTCCTGCGCTTGGCCGTCCTCCCCGCCACCTGGCTTGGCAACGCCGTCGCCGTGGTCATCGTGCTCATGCTAATGACGACCATCTCTGCGCTCACCCGCGATCGGCTGCCGTTGTGGGCAATGTTCATTGGTAACGCCGCTTTCGCCGGGGCCTACAACGGGTACTTCAACACGACTCCGTGGTTGTTCGAAACGCAGGCAGTCCAAGTTGCCGCCGCGATGCTATTTAGCGCTGGCGCTGGGTTCCTCGTCTGTCTGCTCGTCGAATTCAGAGTCATGCGCGGTGGCGTCAACGCTGTCGATCCGATGGAACCCGACGGATACAGCACGATTCCGGGAGAACCCGGCGACGCCGAAGCCGTTGCTGCCGGAGCAAATGCGAACTCTGGGCTTTCTGTTCTCGATTCAACTCAGAGTAAGGAGAACTGAGATGCGGTCACGAGCACATAAGCGCAGCATCGCCACCAGCATTCGCCGCTCACGCGGTGTTCGCCGGACCGGAGCGACCCTGATCTCGGCGATGATCCTAGCCAGCGCCGCCGGTTTGGCTTCGCCTGCGCAAGCAGCAGGTCCGACGCCCGAAAGCCTGAACGCCACCTACGACAAGGTAAAAGCTGCCCTCGAGAATGCAACCAAGCCCAAGGCGAGCCCACTAAACGGACTGGTGCCGGAGCCAGGCAGCCCGCTCGACGAGAGCATCTCACAACTGCAGTCGGACCTCAAAGAGTTCATGCCGGGCGGGAAGCTGCCTGCTAAGGATCCCAACGATCCCAACCTGATCAACCAAAACCCTGGCAGCGTCTACAAGTCAGGTCTGAACATCACCGTCGCAAAGAGTGTCCTGGTTGCAGCCGAGGCCTCGGGGAACCCAAAGATGAGTGTGCTACTCGCCAACACTCAAGCCTCTGGAGACGGCTCCGCCACGGTGAAGGTCCCCGTTGGAACGCAGAAAGCGAAGAACAGCTCTGGCTTCAACGCGCCCGTGATGGAGGGCGACGACATCGTCTACAACGTCCAAAACTCTGGGAACACCCAGCAGACTTTCGGCGCATCGAACGGCAGCTACGACGGCAAACTGCCCGTCAAGGTTCAGGTGCAGACGTGGGTCAACGGCACGGAGATCAACCCCGCCGACATGGTCAATGTCAGTGGCAACGTCAGGATGACTTACAGCTTCACCAATATGACAGCCGAGATGACCAGGATCAGCTTCAAGGGCCCTGATGGAAGTTTGATCACGCAGGAAAAAGAGATCCCGGTTCCGTTTGGTGGGGCATTCATCGTCACGCTCCCGCAACAGTTCGCGGATGTGAACGCGCCATGGGCGGAAGGTGGCGTCTCACCGGCAGGGACCACGTTGTCCGGCACGATCATGATGATTCCGCCACTCGGCAAGCTCACCCAATCGGTCACGATTGAGGCCCGCGCTGACGGCGCTTCTCTTCCAGGCGCGTCATTCCAGGCGTTGCCGATCACTCTTACAGACAACGGAATAGGCAAAACCGCGTACGGAGCACTTCCGCTGGCCGGAGGTATCACAAACGTTGCCACTGCCGCTGGCGCGTTCGGTAAGGCCGACATCATCAAGTTGCAGGCCCTCGTCATGAAGTACGGCGCCGTCGCCGCTGGCATCTCCAACAACTACGTCAAGCCCGTCATCCAGGCATTCCAGGATGGTGCCATCGACGAGGCAGTCGCCAAGGGCGAAGAGCAGCTCGTACAGCTTGATCAGGGTGCGCAGGCGATCGGTCAGTTGCTGCCCGAAGCAACCATGGTGATCAAGCTTGTCGACGAAGCCGTCGACTACGCAGTGCCGCTATTCGAAAACAATATCGGCAACATCAACAAGTTGATCGACCTGCTCAGCAAGGCATCGGCGATGCTCGACAGCCTGTTGCCGAAGCTGCAAGACACAATCGCGATCATCCAGGATCGACTTCTGCCCGCCCTGACCAAGGGCGAGAAGCTGGCCAAGACCGCGACGAAGATCTGTCCACCGATCAAGGCCTTCCTCGACGGACTCGGGAGTACAGAGGCCGAGATCGTCGCCGCTCTCCACACTGTGGCGGATTTCCTGCCAGAGCCGTACAAGACCACAATCAACAACCTCGCCAACGACATCGGTACGATCTACGGCGACGCTGAGTCGGGCCTTGGATACTGCGTGAAGTGGGCCCCAGCCGTCTACGCGGCACTGACGTTAGCGATTGAGAACATCGACACGATCCAGGCGAACCTGACGGCCGCTAGCAAGGATCTGACGACCCTTGCTGGCTACCTTGACACTGCGTCGGGCTACGGCCAAGAGTTCAAAGCGCTCGAGCCGGCGATCATCAAGGCGCTCGATAACAACAACTGTCCCAAAACACCGGCTGGCATTAGCAAGTGTGGGGTTATGCAGCAGCTCAACTACTTGTTGACTCTGATGAATCAAGCCACGACTGCGGTCAATACTCAGATGGTTCCAGGCCTCGATGCGGTTGTCGCGTATCTACCGGCCGTGAACAAGTTCGTTGGCCTTGCGGACACCTACGTGCCGATCTTCGGAGAGAAGATCGAGGCGATGATTCCGAAGGTCTTCGGCAGCGCAGAGAGCGCTCTGGACAAAGGCGATGCCGCGCTGGCGAAGTTCACCAGTGCCGCAGACAAGGCCGAGATCACGGTCGCCAGCTACACCGCACAACTCGAGATCATGAACGCCCGAGCGCAATCAGGCCAGGGGCTTCCTGCCGGGCCTGCCCAGGGCGCGAACACCAACCTCGGTGCGTACCAATACCAAATCGCCGGTGCCAATTCCCAGGCTGATCAGACCATGATCATGCTGGGTATCGCGGCCCTGCTGATCGTGCTGAGCGCGGCAGTCGGAACGGTGATGTACAGCCGCAACAAGCGATAGCTGCCACAAGTACGAACGCCCGCTCACGCCGATTGGCGTGGGCGGGCGTTCGTACTTGTGGCAGCGTCGAGGCATTACTAGCCAACGTGCGCGGGAACTTCGGAGGAAGCGCCAGCGCCTGGTTTGGCGTTGATCATCGTCACCGTCACGATGAATGCGACGGCCATGATCACCGCGGCGACGCGGAATGCATCCGTGTAGCCGACCACTTGGGCTTCAGCGATCGACTGCGCGCCATTGGCTAGGACGAACGCCGCCGTCGCCGATGCCGCGATCGTATTCAGCAGTGCAGTACCAAGCGAACCACCGATCTGCTGCGTGGTATTCACCATCGCCGATGCAACACCGGCATCGTGAGGCGCGACCCCCGTCAGCGCCGTGCTCGAAAGTGGCACGAACGTCAAACCCATACCGACGGACAGAAGCAGTTCCGATGGAAGAACGTGAGTCAGGTACGCCGTGTCAACGCCGAGCTGCGTGAGCCAGGCCATTCCCAGCGTGCCCATCGCCAAACCAACAGCCATGACCGGACGCGGACCAAACCTCGGGAGCAGTTTGGATGCCAAACCAGCCGACAGGATTACGCCTGCGCTAAACGGGAGGAACGCAAAGCCGGACTTCAGCGCCGAATAGCCGAGGGTTCCCTGCATGTAGAACGTGAGGAAGAGGAACATTCCGAACAGCGCGACACCCACGAGCAGCGAGGTAATGAACGACCCGCCTCGGTTTCGATCAAGCAAGACGCGCATGGGCAGGAGCGGATGGCTCGTCTTGACCTCGATCAAAACGAAGAGCGCCAACAACACGATGGAGGCACCGATGAAGAACAGCGTCTCTGGCGAAGTCCAACTTTGTTCAGCTTTGGTGAAGCCGTACACCATGAAGACCAAGCCCAATGTGACGGTGACCGCCCCGGGGATGTCGTAGCGCCGATCGCCCTCGGCTCGGCTCTGTTTGATCAACGGAACGGCCAGAATGACGGCGATGATCGCGACCGGGATGTTGACCAACAGGCACCAGCGCCACGAGAAGAACTCCGTGAGAATTCCGCCGAGGATCAGACCGAGTGCCGCCCCGCCACCGGCAATTGCACCGTAGACCCCGAACGCTTTCGCGCGTTCCTTCGGCTCGACGAACGTCACTGTGATCAACGACAGCGCGGATGGGGCAAGGAGTGCAGCGAACGCCCCCTGCAGCCCGCGGGCAGCGAACAGCATCTCTTGGTTTTGGGCGATACCGCCGAGCGCTGATGCTCCGGCGAAGCCGATGAGTCCAATGATGAAGGTTGTCTTGCGGCCAACGTAGTCAGCGATGCGACCCCCGAGTAGCAGTAGGCCGCCAAACGCGAGCGTGTACGCAGTCACAACCCATTGACGATCCGCGTCAGAGATTCCCAGGTCGCGCTGTGCCGACGGAAGCGCGATATTCACGATGCTGGCGTCAAGGACCACCATCAACTGAGCAATGGCGATGACCGCAAGGCCGAGCCATCTTTTGTCGTCGACTGGTGCTCCTGAAGTGGGCTCAGCTGTGGCCGGTGTTGGGTTCGCCATGAAAGTCCTTCGCAGATAAGGATCGTGCTGGTGCCGATGTCGGAAGCGCTGAAGTTCGCAGGACACAACTGTCCACTATTGCGGTCAAGTCGAATTGGACGGGCAGTTATTCCGGTGACCGAGCGAATGTGAGCACTGTCTCGTTACGGTCTAGCGGTGACGAGGATCAGGCTCTGGCCGCCAGCAATCGGGGGCGTCGCTGCGTTAGTCGCCGTTGCCCTGTGCCTGACCTTGAGCGGATGCGCAGCGCTGCAGCGCCTCGTCCCGCCGTCATTCGATACTGAGACTCTCAACGGGACGACGGTGAAGATGGACATGCCCGTGGTCGATGGCAACCGTCCGTTCATCACCGTCAATGCGAGCGTCGGGGGCGGTCCGAGCATTGCGCTGCTCGTGGACACGGGTTCTCCGGGCGTCCGGGTCTTCGCAGACAGGGCTGGGACGAGCGGGGTCACCCAGACCCAAAATCCGGTGGATGTCACTTTTGCTGACGGCACACGGTTTGCCGGCGTCGAGGCATCGGCGCCTGTGACCTTCGGCGGGTTGGAAACCAATGGGCCGATCAACGTTCAACTGATCACAGCCGTCTCGTGCGGTGACGGAAAGCCTGAGTGCGCGGGATCCGGTGGGATCGAGAAGTTCGCTCAGGCTCAGGCCTTTGCGGGGATCCTTGGGATCGGAATGCAGGCTTCCGATATCTATTCCCCCATCAGCCAGCTGAAGTCCGGATCGCCGAAGTCCTTCTCGATCGCCGCCAACTCAACCGTTGGTTCAGCGACAATGACGTTCAATACGCAGCCACCGGCTCCCCTGGCGGCGTTCCCGATTCCGCAATGGACCGACCCTCAACTGCCCAACGGATACCCGGCGTGGGCGAGTAACCAGGTGCAAGCTTGTTGGGCTTACGCAGCTGCAGCCACCAGTTGCGTGCCAACTTCATTCGACACCGGCTCACCTACTTTGTTCACCGATAGATCAATTCCTGGCGGACCGAAACTGACCGGCCCGGTGAC
>DMNR01000245.1:11441-15362 GCA_003452655.1 Actinomycetota bacterium
CAAGAACACCGTTCAGGTTCAATCGTTGGAGGGCGGGACCAGCGTTAATTCCGGGATCTCAATCTTCCGATCTCGGCTGGTGACATTCGATCTGCAAAATGGGAATGTGCTGGTGAGTCAGGCTGGGTAGCTCGATCAGGTGGCAAGCAGAGCGTCGAGATCGCCGTGGACCTCCAAGCCTGCGCAGTCACCAACTTCATCGAAGATCACAGCACCCTTCGCAGTCGTCAAGCGTGCCCGGATCGTGGCATCCAATGTCTCCTCCACCCGCCGATGCATTTCTGTTCGGATCGGCGCGTGCAGCAGACCCCCAACGACGCGATCAGCGGTGAGCGCGAGATGCAGCCCGGAGCGGCTCGTCATCGACCAGCGGACTTCGTCATCGTCGATTTCGAACCGACGCGTCTTAGCGCCGGTGTAGGTCGCGAACTTGTGAAGCTTCCCCTCGTGCCATAAACCGACGATGAATCCACGGAAGGCGCTGCGTCGCCACGGGATGATCGCAACGGAAGCTGACAGCGAGGTGCCTGGAGTCTGAAAGTGATTGGACTGCATCCACACGTACCCAGACGGGAAAGCCTGCCCCCAATCCTTTTCGATGTAGCCGCGCCCGCCGCTGAAGTCGAGCGTTTCGCCGCCAAGTTCCAGCGAGCCATCGAGGTCGTGGTCGAACGACAACAACCCGTGGTAGCACTCCATGGTCGGTACCCAGGCGTACCACCCCATGATCCCTGGAGAGGTTCGCGTGACTGGCCACGGTTCCAGCGCAGATGTGTATCGGACGGTCCCGGTAAGGCCAGGAAGGTCCAGCGTCACCCCCGTCTCGGTGAAGTGGTTTGGACCCACGCGGACGTCAAACTTGGTATCGCTGGTGATGAACTCCGAGCGTGGATATTGGTGGTACCAGCTGTCGCCCGTTGCGCCATCGAGGACTTGCACGAACGCGTCTTCCTCACCGTTTGGACCGAGGAAGATGCCTGGAATCACGGCGATTCGACGACTCCGATCGGCACTGACGAGCTTGACGTACCAACCTTCAAAGAAGCTTCGGTCCTTGTCGGCGCCGTGAAATCCTGCCGGGTGCATGGTGTTGTGCACATGCCCAGAAACCTTTGAACGAAGACTGCCCAGCGGAACGATCACTTCGTCATCATCCCTGGTTTCGACTAGGCACGCCCGTTCGCGCCAGCGTGCGAGTGGCAATCACCAACCGAGCGCCGCGATCCACCCATCGATCTGGAACTCAAAGTAGGCCGAACGGGAGGTCTCGGCCTCGCGAATCACATTGTGGAGTTGGCCCCCGAGTTCGAATGAGACTGCGCCGAATAGGGCGGAGAACACTGAGAGGCCACGCGCCATTTCCGCGTCTGGCACAACGTCGGGAACGGAAGGGCGCATTGGCGACAACGCCCGCCGCAAATCCGGCGTCGCACCGAACGTCCGTCCGCTCGCATTTTGCCCGGCCGACCGCTGCACCAACACCGTGATCATGAGCGTCGCGACCCGGGTTGCCGGTGCGATGGTGTCTTGCGGCGCCTGGTAGCCGGGGACCGGCGTCCCATAGATGAGGAAGTACTCATGTTGGTTCTGCAGCGCCCATCGCCGGGTGCTGCGGCAGATAGCCCGAAAGCGCCCAGTCAGGTCCTCTCGCGGTATGCGCGACTCGGCTTCCTCAACGGCGGCACCGAGGGAGTCATACGAATCGATGATCAGCTTGGTTAACAGATCGTCGCGACTTGGGAAGTAGCGGTAGATGGCTGACGACGCCATGCCCAGCTCGCGCGTGATTGCCCGGACCGAGAGTGCGCTGGCCCCGTTCTGGGCGATCTGCTCACGTGCGGACTCCAAGATCGCGGCCGTGATGCGTTCGCGATTCATAGCTCGGATCGAGACCGCTTGCTCCTTCGCCATGCCGACATCTTGGCACGAATTGGGTGCGGCGTAAACATTTGTGAGCACTGCTCTTGACAAGCCTGCTGACCGGGTGGACCCTAAATGTGAGCACCGCTCTTGTTTTAGTTCACTGCTAGCGATTGGAACCGTGATGAGCAAGCATTTGGTATTTGGAGCCGGACCGATTGGGTCGGCGACTGCACTCGAACTCGCACAGTCCGGACATGACGTGATCGTCGCTTCACGATCCGGGCGCGGGCCACAACACGAGAACATCGCGCTCAAGTCCGTTGACGCGAGTAATGCCGAGGCGGTGTTGGAACTCGCGAGTGGCTCGACGGCGATCTACAACTGCCTGAATCCGGAGTACACCAAGTGGGCAACTGATTGGCCACCCATGGCGAATGCACTGCTGGCGGCCGCGGTCTCGCATGGTTCGGTCTACGCGATCTGTTCCAACCTCTATGGCTACGGCCCAGTTAACGGGCCTATCAGTGCTGACTTGCCGCTCGCCGCACCTGGCGTGAAGGGTCGAGTCCGCGCGCAGATGTGGCAGGACGCGTTGGCAGCGCATGCGCGCGGGGACGTTCGCGTGACCGAGGTACGCAGCTCGGACTACGTCGGCCCTGGGGCCGAGAGCCACCTTGGCGAGCGGGTGGTGCCCAAGCTGCTCGCAGGTAAGGGCGTGCGGGTCGTGGGTGATCCTGACGCGGCTCACAGTTGGACCTACACCGTCGATGCGGCACGCACGATGGTTGCGGCGGCGGCGTCGGATCAGGCCTGGGGCAAGGCATGGCACACCCCATCGAATCCGCCCCGCTCTCAACGCGAGGCGATTTCAGACATGGCTGCGATTGCAGGAGTCGGCGAAGTTCCGGTCAAGGGCATGTCGCGCGCGATGATCAGCGGGGTTGGCATGTTTGTGCCGATGGTTCGGGAGCTCAAGGAGACCTTCTACCAGTTCGATAGGCCGTTCATTCTCGATGATTCCGAGACGCGCAGCATCCTCGGAGTTGAGCCCACGGATTGGAAGATCGCTCTGGACGACCACCTCTCGCCGTTCCTTCAGGACTGACCGCGGCGCTTCTGTCACCCCCAAGCACGTCCTCAACGATGGGGGTGGGTCATGTCAGCCGGGATAACAATGCGATCGAACAGATCTGCGTCAATGCCCTCTGCCAAGGCGGCTTCGCGCAGTGGGAGGTCATCTGCTGTTGCGCGGTGCGCAATCGCCGCGGCCTTGTCGTAGCCGACAGTGGGAGCTAACGCGGTGACCAACATGAGGGACCGTTCAAGGTCGGTCGTCAGTTGGGCGCTGTTGAGCGTCGCGCCTTCGATCATGAACTCGCGGAAGCGATCACTTCCGTTTCCTAGAACCAGCGCGGAATGCAGATAGTTGTTGATCAACAGAGGACGGAAGACGTTGAGCTCGAAGTTTCCCTCTGCTCCTCCTAGTTGAACTGCGACGTCAGAGGACATCACCTCGATGCAAATCATCAACATCGACTCCGCCTGACTCGGGTTTACTTTGCCCGGCATGATCGAGGAACCGGGTTCGTTGGCGGGGAAGTTGATCTCCATCAGACCCGCCCGCGGTCCGGAGCCGAGCCACCGCATGTCATTTGCGATCTTGAACAGAGTGACGGCCGTCGCCTTCAGGGCCGCGTGGGCCCTGACGACTCGATCGAGCGTTGCCTGCGCGGCGAACTTGTTCGCAGCGGTCTTGTAGGGGTCGCCGGTGAGCTCAGCGATCACCGCTGCCACCTCGACGTCGAATCCCGCGGGCGCATTCAGCCCAGTACCAACGGCCGTACCTCCCATTGCGAGCGGCAGTAGGCCATCAGTCGCGAACTCGACGAACTCAATCGCATCGGCGAGTGCGGCGGCGTAACCCGACCATTCCTGACCGACCGTTAGCGGGGTCGCATCCTGCAAATGGGTCCGGCCGACCTTGACGATCGGCATCCACAATTCGGCCTTGTCGGCCAGCGCCGCCTGCAGGCGTCGAAGCGCGGGCAGCGTCAACCG
>DMNR01000182.1 GCA_003452655.1 Actinomycetota bacterium
GCACTACAAAACGCCAGAAAAAACTCACGGTGTGCAAAATCAACGACTTAGAGTAGAGCATCGCCTGAAAAGCAGGAAATATGCGTATGGGGTGTTAAGAACCGGTCAGGAACGTTCAAAAGAATCCTTTTGTGGAACACAAATTTCGCCGATTGTTTTTGGAACGTTCATTACGATGAAAGTCGCACCAGCGACTCACGAACCTCCCCTCGGCCGCTTGCGGGAGAGGGGAGGGGGCGAGGTGGGGAATTCGCGGAGCCTGCTCCGTGTCCGGCGAGCGATTCCGGCGTGCAGGCCGGAATGCGCCGGGCAAGTGAGGGCAACGGTCAGGGCTTTCATGATTCGGGGTGTCTGACACAGCGATGACCGTTTGTAGTACACCCGGCCGCGGTGTGGTGTATGCTTGAGGGACGACTTTCAGTGACACTCAGGGGGGATGGTCAGATGGAACGTGTCGTCATCAAGCACCTTTCGGGCTCCAAAGCAAACCAGGCGGTTGGTTTCCCACTCGATCAGATGCAGGTAATCTCGCTCGGTCGAGACGCGGCATCGACCGTGGCCTACGACATGGATCGCGACGATGCGGTCAGCCGCAACCATGCCACGATTACTCGTGATCCTGCGCAGAGCACGGTCTTCATCCTCACTGACCTCGGCAGCCGCAACGGTGTCTTCGTCAACCACTCCAGGATAACCGGCAGCACGGCGCTTCATCACGGGGACATCGTTCAGCTCGGTACCGGTGGTCCCGAGTTCAGCTTCGAGATCGACCCGCCGCCTGCCCCGACGCCGAAGGCGACACGCCAGATCGACCTCAGACAAGCCACACCCACCCGGGAGATTTCGCTGGGGAACGAGGCGAGCGCCGAAGTACGACCGCAACGCATGGTGCTCAGGCACAAGACCGGCTCGAAGGCGAACCAGGAGGTGTCCTTCCCGGTCACGCCGACAATCGAGATCACCTTCGGGCGCGACCCCGCTGCCAGCGTCTCCTACGACGCCGAGCGCGACGACACGGTGAGCCGCAACCATGCGACGATCAGGCGTGATGCGCAGCAGAAGGGGTTTGCCCTTTTCGACCTCAACAGTCGCAACGGCGTGTTCGTCAATGGCGCGCGGATCCGCGACAGCGCCACCCTGCACCAGGGTGACCTCATCCAGTTCGGAACGGGTGGGCCAGAGATCTCCTTCCAACTCGACCCGCCACCTGCGGATGCCCTGCGCGCGACACGTCAGTTCGATGCACGCGAGACCCCGCCAGCGCAGACCCGCGAAGCGGCGATTGCGCCTGCCGCAGCCTCACCTGCCAGCACCGGGACAGCCGGTGGAACCTCATTCACGGAAGCACCGCGCGGGGTGGGCAAGGAAACCGTCGAGCGCTTGATCACCGAGACCAAGGTCGAGTCGCGCAAGTCGATGGTCAATATCGTGGCGGGGCTGGTGGCGCTGGTCGCCGTCGTGGCCGGCGCGTTCATGTTCATGGGCCGTGCGACGGACAAGAAGATCGAGACCACGACCGCGCAGGTTCAAGCGGAGAAGACGCACTCGGAGTCGACTGCGTCTGCGGTGAAGGCGATACAGGACCGCATGGAGCCGCAGGAGATTGCCAAAGAGTATTCGGAGTCGACGGTATACATCGAGGTCGACTGGAAACTGATCGACTTGGCTTCAGGACAGCAGCTACGTCACCGATATGTCAACAACGCACCGGCGTACGTGGAGGTTCCGAAAGAGTGGATACCGAAAGGAGAGAGGCTGGGCAAGTTGGAGCCGTGGTTGACATTTGATGAGAGCGATAGCAAAGCAATAGGGGGCCGTCTCGCGGGGTCAGGATTTGCCGTCACCGACAACGGCTTCATCCTGACCAATCAGCATGTGGCGGCACCCTGGAAGGAGATCAAACTGGAAGCCGGAATCGTCGTCACGATCAACAAGAAGGGAGAGCCGGTCATAGCAAGGAAGGTGCTGGAGCAACGATGGTCTCCCGCGCAGAGTGTCTACTGGCTGCCATCGGGAGGTAACAGTGCGAGGAAGGACGTTTCTGGACGGCATGACCGCCTTGAAGTCACCTTTGCGCACACCAAGCTGCGCTTCCAGGGCAAGCTCGTGCGCGTCTCGGATGAGCACGACGTTGCGTTGATCAAGGTGGATGCCCCGGCGAAGATCAAGCCGGCGCCACTCGCGCCGTTGGGGAGCGAGCGTGAGGTTCAGCCAGGCAATCCAATTACGATTCTGAGCTACCCTGATATCTCGCTGAAAACACTCTTTGCCGCCAAGTCGAAGGACATGCTCGACCAAGGGACGACGATCGCTGAAATACCGGTTCCAACCGTCACCCCTAGCGCAATCAGCAAGGTGGTAAGCAGCACAACCACCGCGGGCGAGAAGAGCAGTGAGGTCTACAGCGAAAAGAATACCTATCAGCTGACCGCCAATATCAGCGCTGGAAGCAGCGGCGGCCCGGTGTTCGATGACCGCGGGCGGGTGATCGGCATTTTCTACGCGGGCAATCGGGATATGACCCTGGCCGTTCCGATCCGCTTCGCTAGGGAACTGATGGACGTCAAGGGCATCCTCCATTAGTTCGCCGACTCGGCGACGGCGGCCCATGACCACTCTAGCGCAAAAATGGCGTCGGCGAGGAGCGCCGGCTCGACAGCCGTGCCGAGCGGTCCCATCGACGGGCCGACAGAGATCTGCGAGGATGGCAAACTGCCTGGCACGACGGAGGCGGTGTTTGAGAAGTGGCATCCGGCAGGGGCCGATGGGGTTTTGATCCTCAAGCGAGAGGTGCATCACGATGAACGCGTGGAGTTCAAGGCTTGGCAGGGCGGTGACGAATTTCTGGCCGGGCCGATCCGACCAGGAGGGCGACAGCGATCCGTCGATCAATGAAGCGCCGGCGGCCTACACGCTGCAGACTTGTATGGCCACGGACATCGGTTGCGTGCGAGCCGTCAACCAGGATGCGATCGCTTTCGTTTCCCCGGGTGATCACGAGGAACGCAATCGGCGGGGGGTGTTGGCGGTGCTGGCAGACGGCATGGGCGGGCACCATGGCGGCGAGGTGGCGAGCAAGCTGGCGGTCGAAACGATCTGCCGTCACTACTTCGCGGCCCACGATGAGGACCCTGAACGGGCCATCGAACTGGCGCTGCGCAAGGCCAATGCCGCGATATTTCGCGCCGCCGAGGCGGACCCGGCGCTTTCCGGGATGGGGACCACGGCAACGGCGCTGGTGCTGGTCGGACGGCGCGTGTGCTTCGTGCATGTGGGTGACAGCCGCCTCTACCGCTGTTCTCCGGGCCAGGTCAGGCAACTGTCGAAGGATGACACGCTCGTGCAACAGATGGTGAACGATGGGCTGATCACGCCCGAACGAGCACGCCATCACCCCGAGCGCAGTGTGCTGCTGCGTTCTCTGGGCACCCGCCCGGAGCTGGCGGTCAGCGCCCAGCGCTGCGACCGCCCGGAGGTCGGCGACACCTTCGTGCTGTGCTCCGATGGCTTGTACGAGAGTATCGAACCGCGCGAGTTGGCGCAGGTGGTGGAATCGCTCGACCCGCAGGCGGCGTGTCGGCGGCTGATCGAACTGGCGCGCGAGCGGGACGGCAGCGACAACATTTCCGTGGGCATCATTGCGGTTCGGCCTGCCGCTGCAGGGGAGAAGCGGGTACCGGTGACGCGTGAGATGCTTGTCGGCCCTGTGGAGGGCAAGTGATGGGCAATCAGGTCATCGGTGATTTCGAACTGGTTGCCAAGATTGGCGAAGGAGGCATGGGCGAGGTCTTCAAGGGCCGCGACTCGATGCTGGAGCGGGATGTCGCGATCAAGTCACTGCGCCCGGAACTGGCAGCGCGCGCGGACATCCTCGAGCGCTTCCGCACCGAGGCGGTGGCTCTGGCTCGCCTCAACCATCCGAACATCGCTGGCGTCTATCGCTTTTTCCATCACGGCGACCAGTATTACATGGTGATGGAGTTTGTCGCCGGCGAAACGCTGGACAAGCTGGTCACCCGGCGCGGCGTACTGCCCTGGCAGGAAGCCGTACGCTACG
>DMNR01000318.1:0-194 GCA_003452655.1 Actinomycetota bacterium
TCGATGCAGATCGTCAACCAGACGATCCCGCGCGCGCTGCGCAAGCTCGGATACAGCGGAGAAACGGTTGAAGCGATCGTCGAGCACATCGCCGAGAACGGCCACGTTATTGACGCTCCAGGCCTCAAGCCGGAGCACTACTCCGTTTTTGACTGCGCGATGGGTGAACGTGCGATTACGCCGATGGGTCACGT
>DMNR01000318.1:439-2244 GCA_003452655.1 Actinomycetota bacterium
GAGGAGATCTACCTCGCAGGTTGGAAGCTCGGACTGAAGGCACTGGCGATTTATCGTGACAACTGCAAGGTTGGGCAACCGCTGAACGATGCGAAAGCCAAGAAGGCTGATGTTGAAGAGCCCGAGCCGACCATTGAGTACCGGCCTGTGCGCAAGCGTCTGCCGAAGTCCCGTCCTGCCCGCACCGTGTCGTTTAGCGTTGGCGGCGCAGAGGGTTACATGACTGCCTCTAGCTACCCGGACAACGGGCTCGGCGAGATCTTCCTCAAGATGAGCAAGCAGGGTTCGACTCTTGCCGGAATGATGGATGCGTTTTCAATCGCAATCTCGATCGGACTTCAGTACGGGGTCCCACTTGAGCAGTACGTTCAGAAGTTCACGAACATGCGGTTTGAGCCAGCAGGTCTAACGGACGATCCTGACGTGCGGATGGCGCAGTCGATCATGGACTACATCTTCCGCCGCCTGGCTTTGGATTTCCTTCCAACTGAGACGCGTGAGGGCCTGGGCATTTTTACTGCTGAGGAACGAGCTGACCAGGTTGCGGGCTCCTATGGCGCACAGCCTGCGGCGATCGAGGCTGTCGTGGAGACGCTGTCTCAAACGGCAGCAGTCGAACGCTCGGATGGACCGGTTGAGCAGAAGCCTTCGGTGACTGCCCCAACGGCGCCGCCGCAGGTTCATTCATCAACGGAACTCCTTGAAGCGATTCAAGGCAAGGCTGCTGATGCTCCGCTGTGCTTCACGTGCGGAATCAAGATGCGTCCAGCCGGCAGTTGCTATGTCTGCGAGGGTTGCGGAAGCACGTCCGGCTGCAGTTGATGTAAACGGACATTCAATGTCCTGTGCGATCGGACATGGATGTCATGCAATTGACCGTACTCACGGATAGTTTCCGCAGTTCGGGGTTGGCCAGAAGGTTCTAGGTAAGAAGATGGGCTTGGGTTCCTTGGAACCCAAGCCCATCTTCTTACTGTTGGCAAAATTCGACCTTCGCAGGCGTGTCGCAGGCGTGAAGGGACATTCAATGTCATGCGCGATCGGACATCGATGTCACGGATTGGGATACGTGCTACCCGCGAATTGGGCGCACTGTGCGGTGAGCTGCGATTCCGGGTGGTCATCTCAGACAGGCCCGCCCCCAGCGTCTTGATGTTGGTGCGCCAGTCGCACCGATTGCGATGCGTCCGAAGACCTGTCGCCGCGGGTGTCGGCCGCGTGTTCCGCTGCCCACTCTCGTTGGGGATGTACAGGCGTCCCTGCAACGACCGCGCCGGGTCTGTCTACGTGGGCACGTGAAGAACTCATGACCGCTGGCAACGACGTTAGCTATGGCCTTGCGAACGACCACACCGGCGAGATAATTGGTTCTTGTGCTTCGCACCCTGCCGCTGCCAGTGTCGGCAGGAGGACTTCATCGTAGAAGGGCTGCATGTCCTCTGTGCTTCTCCAGATCTCGCACAGCAGAAACCCATCGCCAGAAGGACGCACAAAGTGCGACATTAGGCCTGCGGGCGGCCTCCCCGTCTGCTCGATGGCCCTCGAAATCGCCACCTCGATCTGGTCGAATTCCGATTTCGATGCACGTGGGACGAGCGTTTCGACAGCCACAGCCATGGCAGAGTCCTTACATTCGGGGATAAGGGATAGCACCAACCTATCGAAGGCTGGCGTCCTCACCCGGCACGGTAGCCCGGTCAAGGATCACGGGCGAAGTTCGCAACGAGACGTCCATTGGCGAGCAACGCTGTCCATGCGGTGACGTTCTGTGTCTGAATTGGACGGACATCGGATGTCCATTGACA
>DMNR01000318.1:2331-3903 GCA_003452655.1 Actinomycetota bacterium
TGACAACTGGGGTGAACGGACATCCGATTTCCTGCGCGATCGGGCATGGAATGCCACGGATTCGGACAACTCGCGTCCACGCAGGGTGCATCGCTGCGCTCTGCCTATCATCTGGGCTATGCCCCCGAAGCAAGTGGTCGAAGCTCGCGGAGTCTTGTGCGATATGGACGGGACGCTGGTGGATTCAACGGCTGTTGTTGAACAAGTGTGGTCAGAGTTTGCCGGGCGATACGGGCTGCAAGTGGCAGACGTCTTAGCAACGGCGCATGGTCGACTGACGGAGGAGACGGTCCGCGAATATGCACCTGTCGGTGTCGATGTTCGAGCCGTATCGGTTGAGTTGGCGACGATGGAACTTGTTCGCACCGAAGGCATTGTTGAGATTCCGGGAGCTGGCGAACTCATGAAATCCCTGTGCCTCACGCCAGCGGTCGCGTTGGTGACCTCTGCTCCTCGGGAGTTGGCGGAATTGCGAATGCATGTTGCAGGAGTGCCCATGCCACCGGTTTCGGTGTGCGCAGAGGACGTAGTTCACGGGAAGCCGAACCCTGAGGGCTATCTCGAGGCGTCTCGCCTCATCGGATGCGCTCCCCACGATGCGGTTGTGTTCGAGGATGCTGAAGCCGGGATTGAAGCGGCGATTGCGGCCGGTTGCCAAGTGATAGTTGTCGGTGACATTGCTTGTGAGGCTGCAGTCGGACTGCCCAGGGTGTCTGATTTTCGTTCCGTAGTTTGCGAGATACCCGCTGAATCTGGGATCCAACGTTTCACCTTCATTCTCTGAGACGGCAGAGCAGGTAGAGCAGCCTGCGTTTCCAGAAATCCGGTTTCGATCTTTCAGAAGGCTGCGTGCAATCGGACATTTGTCGCCAGACGTCGTCGTGCAAGCGCGAGGACATTTCTGCGTCCGAATTGGATGCGCTTTGGAGGTCCGACCGACAACACGACTGCCCAGTCCCGCATAGTCGGGCTGGGCAGTCGTGATGTCGGGCATGCAAGCGAACTCGGCGTTGAGTGCGTGGATGACACCGCGTTTAGACGCATCCACAAGCGCCGCACAACCGCCTTTGTGTTTTGCTCTGCGAGCTACGAGCGGCGAGCATGCGACCGAGATCTTGGTCGCTCATGCTCGGGAATCCCAGGGCTGTCTTCAGGTTGATGTCGTTCATGATCTTTCCTCCTCGGATTGATTTGCGCAGGCAAGTTGTTGACATCTACGAGCGAAGACCTAGGCGTAGTAGCCACCGCACCCGGCGCCGCTAGGAGTGCAGCCAGCGCGGAGTTGCTGCTGGTTGGTACGTGCGGCGAGCATCTTGTTGAGATCGCTGTCGCTCATCGATGGAAATCCGAGCGCTAGTTTCATAGTTTGAGTTGACATGATGGACTCCTTTTCAATCGATCTGTACTGTCGGAATTCCCTGAGCAGCGTCGACGAAACCTCTGCATGAAGGCTAATTTGGCCCGCTAGGCCAAACGCGATCCCAGAACGTTCACCGAACTCGAACACTTTGCTCGCCCTGTGTTCACTGGGTAATGTCAAACCGTGAGCATGAATGAATCACGGCTGCCAGC
>DMNR01000423.1 GCA_003452655.1 Actinomycetota bacterium
CGGGCATACGATCTTCGCCTTAGTCGCGTGGGCTCGGAGATGTGTATAAGAGACAGGTCGCGGAATCCTGGCACTTCAGTGCCGGGAGGAGCGACGTGCGATCAGTAACACCCTGCCGGTCACACTGGGCGGTTCTGATTGCCGATGTACCGCTTCAGAACGTCCAGGGTCACCCCTCCTGAGCTCGCCGCAAAATAGGACGGCGACCACAAGTGACCTCCCCAGAGCCTCTTCTGCAGGTGCTCCCAGTGGTGTGTGCGGAGGTGCCTGCTGCTCGCTCCCTTCATCGACCTGACCAAAGAAGCAATACTCACCCCGGGCGGGAGCTTCACCACTAGATGGACATGATCAGACTCCCCGTTGAACTCAACAACCGCTGCACCCAGAGCCTGTGCGGCGTTACGCATGACAGCTTCACATTCGGTGAGCATCTGACCAGTGAACACCTCACGGCGATACTTCGTCACGAACACCAAGTGGGCCTGCAGATTCGTGACTGACGACCTGCCGTGCCAGTAATCATCGTCTGCACTCACATCGTGCATCTTCTCAAAAGACCGCGCATATCTACAGGTGAAGGAGATATCCGAGTGTGGTGAGGAGGTGACCATGATCACTGTTGTTCGCGTGAAGCTGCGCCCAACCCCCGCGCAGAAGGATGCGCTTGCGTCCACCCTGAGACGATGCAACGAAGCTGCGACCATGGTCGCGTCCAGAGCGTTCGAGGAACGAACATACAGGCGACAGTCACTGCAACGTCTCACGTACTACAACCTGAAAAGCGCCGGGCTTTCCGCACAACCAGCACTGCATGTTATTCGGAAGGTTGCTGACGCGTACACCACCCTCCACGCGAACGTGCGCAACGGTCGATACGGCAAGCCTGAATCTAAACGTCGGGTCGCTGTCACCGGGAAACCGATCGTGTTCCGTGACACCGCCGCGCAACCCTACGACGATCGTTGTTTGTCCTGGCAGCACGACAAACAGACTGTCTCTATCTGGTCTGTCGAGGGCCGTCTGAAAGACATCCCGTTCACCGGGCGCAAAGAAGACCTCGAGCAGGTGCGTGAGTACCGCAAGGGCGAGACCGATCTCGTTGAACACCAAGGCGAGTTCTACCTGGTCGCGACCGTGGACGAACCCACCCCAGCAACATTTGAGCCGCGAGGGTTCTTGGGCGTCGACCTTGGGGTTGCGAACATCGCAGCGACGAGCGATGAAGTGCTCTACTCAGGAAAACGCCTCAACCGGAAGCGGCTGCACTACCTCAACAAACGCAAGGAGCTGCAGAAGAAGGGCACCAAATCAGCACGGCGCAGACTCCGGGCACGGTCGCAGAAAGAGGCCAGGTTCGCGCGCGATACCAACCATGTGATTTCCAAGAAGATAGTGGCGGTGGCAGAACGCACCGGGCGCGGCATTGGGCTGGAAGAGCTCACTGGGATCCGCGAACGGGCACGGTCAAGAAAGCCCCAACGCGCCAGACTTCACTCTTGGGCATTCGCTCAGCTTGGCCAGTACATCACGTACAAAGCGGAGCGGGCGGGTGTGCCAGTCGTGTTCGTGGACCCGGCGTACACCTCTCAGGAGTGTCACCTGTGCCACCACATCGACCGGAAAAACCGGCGAACGCAGGACGTGTTCGCATGTATCAGCTGTGGTGTGACGTTGCACGCCGACATCAACGCCGGGAAGAACATCTCATCCCGTGCGGAAATACATTGGGGCTCAATCAATGGTCCCTGCGGGTGCGCTGTATAGCAACCCCGTGATGCGGGGCGGTCATCACAGCCAGTGATGCACGCTACTGCAAGCCCGGCACTTCAGTGCCGGGTGAGTTGACCGCGCAGGAACGGCTTCGTGAAGCCCGATCGGCTGCCGAGTCAGCCATCCGCACCGTCGAACACCATGCGATGGAGGTTGCGCGCCTCGTCGCCGAACAGTCAGCTGTGCAGAAGGAGTTGTTATGAAAGTCAACGTGTCCGCGGTTCGGGTCGAAGAGGCAAGAGATGGTTTCTACGGGCGTGTGTTTGGAGGCCCAACCGCCCAGGTAACTATCATCGCACCACCCATGCCGGAGGGGTTTTATGTTGGCGCGGCCCTTGATGATGATCTGCAGGTCGCTTACGTTCGGGCGTGGCGTGCGCTTCGCGGGACAGTCGGGCACCCCAGGAACATGCTCACCGTGCACGGTCGCGAAGGCACGGTGATTGTGACCGCGACGGTGAAGCGACCGGCTGTCACTGATCCTCGGGAGTTCGAACGGATCGTCGCGGCGGCCTGGCCGGAGCCAGCGCAGTGAACGGGCCAGTGCGAGATCCAGGATCAATTCGGGAGGTCAAGTACCACCTTGGCCGCGGGCCTGACCAAAGGGTCTCGCGCAAGCCCCCGGCTTTAGACGTGGGGTGAGCGAGACCGGACTACGCGTTCCGCTGGTTTTGGATGTACTGCTTCACGACTTCTAGGGGTGCCCCGCCGACCGTGGCCACAAAGTACGAGTTCGTCCAGAGCGTCGGGATTCGTCTCTTGAGACTGGGGAACTCTTCCCGGAGCAACTTGGAGGATCGCCCCTTCGCCATGCGGATGAACTTCCCAATGCCGTACTGGGGATCCACGGAGACGAGTAAGTGGACGTGGTCGGGCATGATCTCGAGCTCTGCGATCTCGCTGCCAGTTTCATTCGCCCACTCGCGGATGATCTCTGCGAGGCGTTCGTCTACCGGCCCAGGGTCACCAGCAACCGGCGGATTGTCGAGCCTCGGATCGTCGCTAGTGAGGACCTTCCGCCGCCATTTCGGGCACCACACCACGTGGTACCAGCACCGGTAAGTGATGTTGAGTTTGGATTTCACCTGAGTAAAGTCGACCACACCCACCAATATACAGCAACTGTCTCTTATACACATCT
>DMNR01000152.1:0-2214 GCA_003452655.1 Actinomycetota bacterium
CGCGTGCTGGACGAGGTGAGAAAGTTCGTTGTCAGACACGTATACGAGCCGTTCGAGTACGAAGTCCAGGGCTGCGGCGCGGTCGGGCATGTCGAACTGGTTGAGCCACAGCGCCAAGCTCTCAACGAACCGCTTACCCGGGCCAAACCGCTGGTATCCGTCGTACTTGTAGTCTGCCAACAAGCGAAGAACCGGGACTTTGTCCAGAACAACGTCCTGGTCTTGCCAGCCCATAACCTTGGCAAGCAGATGCTGTGCGTTTTCATCTTTCATCGCTCGTCCGTCCCTCGTCAGGTGCTAAGCACGAAGCGAAATGATCCGGTCGCCGCATCAGTCTCGGCTCGCTGGAGGTACCACAACGTGGCGTCGACGTCTCGCTTGTGGTGCGGCGCCAGTTTCCACCCTCGATCCAGCCGCCGCGACGGTTGGTCAACGCTCAGTGAAAACCGATGCTCCAGCAACGACGAGTCATTGCCGGGCCAAGCACCTTGGTCGCCCATGGTCACGACTTGATACGGGTCGATGCTTCGCGCCTGGATCATGTTGGCTACGAGGTGTGCCTTGTTGACGTTCACCGCCAATACATCAACCGAATGCTTACTGCGCACCACGGTGGATGTATCTAGACCGGCTTGTCGAAGCGAATCGGCGATCACGAACCACATGTTTTCGGCGTCGACGCCTTCCTTGAATCTGACGCTGATCTGGTGGGGGTAGGTCTCACGAACACGCTCGATTGGTACGCCGAGACCCTCCAAACGTCCAAGGATGCGCCGCACGTGGCTGAGAAACTCGTTGGTGATGACCCGCCTTTGGATGTCGTCGCCCAGCAGGCCGATCCAGCCGCCGTTGTAGAGACCCAGATGAACCTTCGACCAGAGAGCCGATGGCAACACATCGCGCAGGTGTTGCTGGATCGAGTCCCCTCGTCCGGACGCAACTCCCACGGAGATGCCCGCGTCTAGTAGGCGCCTGAGTTGGTCGACGATCGCCGCGGTCGGGGGTACCTCCTTGCGCTGCGAACTGCAAAGCGTCCCGTCGTAGTCGAAGACGATGGCGCGAAACGACTGAAGTCCGAGAGCCGTCTCAAAGCTCTCCAACGCTCGACTCATCGCGCCACCATGACCTATGGAGGGCCATCGCGCGCCAAGTACCTCGTACTTGGATTGCTCGCCCCATCGCCCAGTTTCCTTGGGGGCAGGAATGAACACGGGAAGGTCGACGTAGTACAGCTCCCGTCCGAACACGGGGACATGTGGCTTCGCAGGATCCTTCTGCAGCTCGCCAGCGATTAGCGACACAAGCTGCATCTGTGCCACCAGGCCCGCGAGAAGGTCCTGTGGCCTGGCGCCGCCGAGCAGCATCGTGCAAACAGGGACCCCGCCGGGCAGCAGTTGTTGCATGCGGGCCCAAAGTTGCTCCAACCCGGGTTCCACCAAGGCCAGAATCGCGCAGTCGTCAGGACGCTCTGCAAGCCAAAGGTGACGACCATGAGCAAACGAGCGAATGTCAGCGAGTTGGCAATAGAGAAGCGCCGACTCGGCCAGTTTTGACTCCAGGTCAGCCGCGACTGGTTTGAGCAACGGAGAGAAGACGACGATGAGGCCCTTGCGAGGAACCGCTTGCCGCACGAACTCCCGGGCTGTGGCTAGCCACTCAGGAACCGAGTTCAAGCCGATGCGCAACTGGTCAAGCGAGTCAGGAAACTGGTCCGCATCGGCATCCAGCGCGCCGTAGGCTCGCGCGATGACAACGGCATCCAAGAGAAGGCTGTTCGTCGCGAGATACCCGTCTTTCTTGGCCAATTCGAACACGTGCGGCGTGACCTCTGTCTCTTATACACATNNTTCGAACACGTGCGGCGTGACCTCAGGCAGTTCACGAACGTGCTCCATCAACGGGCTAGCTGCTCGATTGGTCAGCACGTGAACGGTGCGTGAGCTATGGCGTCTTGCGCGCTCGAGCGCTTCGATGATGTCAGGATTCTTTCCCTCGGCCGAAATCATGAAGACAGGGCTTGAGGCAGCGAGCGTGGGGTTGCAGATGATTTCGAGTGGTGTCGAAGGTCGTGACACACGGCCGGTGTACGACTCATGGAGGTTGCAAAGGAGTGATGCAACCGTGAACGAGCCGCCCGAACCCACGCCAATGATGCTCGCCTCCGCCGTGCTCGCGATCGCGAGCTTCAGGAGGTCAATCTTGGCCGACATCGCG
>DMNR01000152.1:2375-2953 GCA_003452655.1 Actinomycetota bacterium
AGGTCAATCTTGGCCGACATCGCGGCGGAAAAGGTGTTGCCGAGTGCAGCAAGTTCGCCGTCGTAGAAAGTTCCGCTCATGGGACTGCTTCGATCGCCTATGCAGCGACCGGAGAGCGCTTCGAGGCCGCAGGCTTCTTCTCGCTGATCGTTCGACGGGCCGCAGCGGCGCGCTTCGCCTTTGGCTTTGCGTATTCCGAGCGCAGTTCCATCAGCATGATGCCGAGTGTGTTCTCCCCCTTGCCGTCGACCTCGCCCCACAGGCGGTTGACGGCATTGCTCACCGTGCCAGTTTCGACGAGACGAGTAATTCCGGTTGACAGCAAAAGCTCCTTCAAATCGGCGTGTTGATCGAACTTGGCGCGCAGTACGGCGCGCATGCGATCGAACTTGATCTGCGACCAATTTGGTACGACGTCCCATACGTAGAGACCGTGCGCTGCCATGGCTGCCAGGGACGGCGACGGAGCATTCAGAATCCATTCGCGAACGGCTGGCTTGCTCGCTTTGCCCGCTTGATAGGCATGTTCGGACGTCGGATAGACGCGACCTTCGAATTCAATCTGCCTTGGGTAGAGG
>DMNR01000006.1 GCA_003452655.1 Actinomycetota bacterium
GAATCACCTGAATGCTGAACGGTCCTGAGTACCCGGAGTCCTTGATGACGCGAGAGGCGTTGGTAAGGATTTCAGTCACACCGCTGTCCTTTGGTGAAAGCACCTGTTGCTGCAAAGAAGGTCCGTACGGGTCGGCCGGATCTTTGTGCTGCAAGTACATGACCGCTGCGATTACCGCCCCCTCGTGGGCTACCCCGGTGACCGAGACGCCTTCTCCCGCCAAGTACTGCTGCAGGAATGGGTCACCTTGGGCACTGAACTCTTCCCAAGCGCGAGCGAGTTCAGTTTCAGAATGCACGACGCGAACGCCCAAGCCGCCGGAGGACACTGGCAGTTTGACCACAACAGGGAACTGATCGGTGACAGGCTCTCGCCACACGCGTGGTGAGGGAACCCCTAATTCCGACAGGCGTCTCGCCATCCACCATTTGTCGTACCAGCATTCAGGCAGCAGACCGGACGGCACAGGCTCCCCACGGTCGCTGAACGTCTTGGCTAGTTCCGCCGCGATCTGGTCGTATGCCTGGATGTCCTCCGTATCGGGGCCACCTGTGAGCTCGATGAGCTCCGGCGTGACTTCACCATCAGCAGTGAGCAGGTAGTGAATCTTTTGGAACACGACCCGGTCGAGTAGCCGCTGCAGTTTCCACACCCGACCCGGTAACCGCTCAACTACTAGTTCGACCCGCACCCCATTTCGGCGCAAAGCGCTGGCAAGTTCCGCCTGCGCCACCACCGGAAAGGGTTGAAAAAACAAAGCTAAATGTCTCCCAGTTGACATGGGTCCGATCCTATTGCGCGCGGGCGTCCTATCCCTTGTTCAGAAGGCGAGGCTCAGGTTCAGAAAGCGGGGCTCAGCTCTTCGATTTGCACGCTGGTGCGCTGAAGCACTCTGGGAGGGACTGGAAATGATCGTGGACATGGCTGTCAGACAGCGCGATTGCCATCCTGTCCGCTGGGTCAGCCGGAGCCTTTGGTGAGCGTCCCAAAAGTACGCAGCATGATTTTGATATCCAGCCAGAGGGACCAGTTCTCAATATAGTAATTGTCGAAGCGGGCCCTTTCAGAGATTGATGTGTCTCCGCGAAGTCCGTGGATCTGCGCCCAACCCGTGAGCCCACAGGGCACCCGATGGCGACCGTCGTAGCGGGGGTAGCTCTGCCGGAATATCTCGGTGAAGTGCGGGCGTTCTGGTCGGGGGCCTACCAGACTCATGTCGCCGCGCAGAATGTTCCAAAGCTGGGGAAGTTCGTCCATGGAACTCTTGCGGAGAATCTTGCCCAGCCAAGAGACTCGGTCGTCGTTTTTGATGTTCCACTTGGTTGCGCCCTCTTCGGCTGTGGCCGGGCGCATACTCCGGAACTTCAGGACCTCGAAGCTGTTGCCATCGATTCCGACCCTTTGTTGGCGGAAGACGATTCCAGGGCCGTCCACCAGCCGATCCAAGAGAGCGATAATCCCGAGCAGCGGCGAGAGCACCAGGAGCGCGAGGCTTGACACAACGATGTCCATCCCCCGCTTCAGGAGCCAGCTTGGAGAGCGGAAGGGAGCTCTTCGTAGCGTTGTTAGGGGAATGCCGTTCAACTCGTCGGAGTCGCCAGTGCGGCTCGTCATTTCAAACAGCCGGGGGACGACAGAGATCTCGGACTCCTCCCTATCGCAAAGGCGTACCAGTTCGATGAGTTGCGACTCGGGCATCAGACTGAATCCGATGATCACGTGATTGGGGCGGTAGTCGTGGAGGAGTTGAGCGAGGTCGTCGGTGGACCCCAGTATCGGCCCCGGTAGTGCGTGCGCTGGCAGCGCGGGATCGGGATCGGCAAACCCAATCAGATGGAGTCCTTGCTCGGGTAGCTTTTCCATGGCGTGCCCGAGAGCGGCGGAGACTTCGCCGGCGCCGATGATCAAGGCTGTTGCGGACAGGATCCGCCTTCGCCTCAAGGCCCTAACCAAGAAGTACGAGATTGTTCGCCCGATGAACAGCGCCAACAGGAGCACCATCGCGAACGAAACGTACAGCGGGAACCCACTACCTTCCCAAAAGAAAACGACCACAGATGAGATTCCGTAGCCCGCGAGCACGGCTAGGGCCAAGCGGGGCAGATCATCCAGGATCGACATGGTGAACTTGCCGCGGTATAGGTTCAGAGCGGCGACTGAGAGCAACGTGAAGACCGATGTGAGCAGGAGCGCGCGCGAGAATTCGCTCCGAACTATGAAGAGGGCTGCCGCAGTTGCCGCGACGTCGATTGCGAAGATGCAAAGGGCGCCCCGTGAGCGCGCCCACCAGCCGTCGACTCGTTGACTCTCGCGAGCGACTATGCGACCTCTCGGGCCCTCGGTGCTACTTAGGGCCTGCGCGGGGATAGCGGCGATTGGGCCAATCATCGTGGAGTCGGTTGCTCTATCCGTTGGCCCTAGGGCTTGCGATGCACCATTGACGCCGTGCGTTTTGGCAGACGGCGAGATCGCATTGTCGGCGGACATCCAACCCTCATCTCTAACTGGCTCACTTCCTGCGAGCCACATCTTCGGGATTCCCATAGGGTCTTCGGCACAAACAGTGAATTGCCTTAGTCACATCGTTCGCGAACCGGCGCATTTTGTGATCGGGATGCAACCTGGGTGTTGGTGGTGATCAGCCCGTGGTGCTGTTCATCGCGTGGATCGCCCGCCGACCAACAAGAATCCTCAGAACGGGGCGGAGTTTGCTCGGGATTGATTCAGACAACCACACTGCGTCGGGNNCATGAAGCCGGACACGGCGCCGAACAGCGCCAGTAAACTGCCCATTGCCAGCAGGGCCGCAACCCAGCCGAAGACCCCGGGGACCTGTGTTTGCACCAGCCAGCCCCCCACGCTGACAACGGCGGTCGTTGCAAGGACTCCGACGTAGCGTCCCCACGTCATGGACAGCGAGGGCAGCCGACGAATCGTGATCACGATGAGAATGGAGGCTGCCAGAGCCTGGCCACCCACATTGGCGATTGTGGCGCCGAGGGCTCCGTAGGGGCCGACGAGGGTGGCAG
This sequence comes from Actinomycetota bacterium, assembly GCA_003452655.1. Lineage (GTDB taxonomy): Bacteria > Actinomycetota > Actinomycetes > S36-B12 > UBA10799 > UBA10799. The sequence goes on from DMNR01000006.1 coordinate 3,030, forward strand.
CCAAGATCAGGTCGAGGACGCCCCCGATAGCGACAGCCACAAGCGGAATTCCGAGTCGGCCGTAGCCACCCCAGTACGTACTGGTCAGGTCGAATACGGGCACGAACAGGATTAGCACTGCCATCAAAGACGTCAGGGTGCCAGCCTGCTCAAAGCTCTCGCCGTAGAGCATCGTGATGAGGCGCGGACCAAGGACAGCCACGCCGGCCGCCAACGGAACCGATATCTGCGCTGAGACCCGAATGGCCGGCCCTAGATGGTTGTCCACGATGGCGCCCATCCCTGCGCCGGCTCGCGTGGCCAGGGATGGCAGGACTGCGGTGACCATCGAGTCAGGGATCATCGTCACGGACGTGACCACCATGAACGCAATCGAATACATGGCCAGTTCATCGCGCGTGCTCATCGTGCCCAGGAATAGGAACTCGATGCGCTTGGAGACCACCTGCACGAGCAGCTCGGTCAATAGGTACATTCCGCCCAACCGAATGAGTTGCGGTGGAATCGGCGGAAAGGCTGGTCCGGTGGCCTTTGTTGAGATTCGCCAGACGAGTGCCACGAGGATGGCCNNCGGCGGGAAGGCCGGTCCGGTGGCCTTGGTTGAGATCCAAGAGACGAGTGCTACGAGGATGGCCGCAGCTACCGCGTTGGCAGCGAATACCCCGGTGATCCCGAATCCGGCGATTACCAAGGCAACAGCGACACCCTGAGCGAGCATCTGTGTGATCAGGCGCCGCTTCGCGACTGGCGCCCACCCTCGATCCGCGATGACTCTGACCGACAGTGCCCACCCGATGGCGTTCACCGCGGCCGTTGCGCTGACGAGCACCCAGGAGGCCCTGTAGTCGCTGAAGTATGCGAAACCCAGCAGGATCAGTGCGGCGAGCGCACCTCCCGCGATCTGCCCCCACATCATCCAGCGGGAGATAGCTTGGAAAGTTGCCTCATCGTTGGCGCCGCGT
>DMNR01000107.1:0-266 GCA_003452655.1 Actinomycetota bacterium
ATCGCAGCCTTCGAAACGCTGTCCCAGGAGATTGCGGCGATTCCACCGGCAGCCAGCCCGGCACCAACCAACCCACCGACGATCGCGTGACTCGATGATGACGGCATGCCGAAGCGCCAAGTGATGAAGTTCCATGCGATCGCCGCGAACAGGGCCGCGAAGACAACCGCTAGTCCTGCGTATTCGGACTTCACCGTTTTTGCGATGGTGCTGGCGACTGCGGTTCCGATGAAAAAATACGCCAGGAAGTTGAAGAAAGCCGCAAA
>DMNR01000107.1:423-7560 GCA_003452655.1 Actinomycetota bacterium
TCGTGGAAACCGTTGGTGAAGTCGAAAACCAGCGCGAGGACAAAGAGCCCGATCACGCTAAGCAGCAGGATGTCCACAGAAGGAACCCACAATCTCGACTAAGTCGTTCAACATTTGGTGAATGGTTAGTGAACACTGGATTATTGGTCTTAACCACGAGTGGAGTCTTACCCGTCAAGTGAAATCCAAGTGAACAATGGACCGACTGCCCGTGAACAAGCCTTTGTGGTTGATGCATTTGGCAACCATTCGAGAATTCTGCCGCGAATTCGCTTGCCCGCCAGTGACGAAAGTCCCGCATCGCGTTGCAACTCCCGACTCCCTGCCCAATTCAACCGTCTGCCATCGGCGACTACACCACCTTTGCGAACCCTCAGATCGAGTGGTAACGTACAACCAAATGGTTGTAGATGACTTAACTGATGAACAGGTGGATCGCATCTTTCAGGCCCTGGCCGATGCGACTCGCCGGGACATCGTTGCTCGAGTGGCGCAGCGAGAGCAATCCGTTTCGAAGCTCGCAAACCAGTACTCAATGAGTTTCGCCGCGGTACAGAAACATGTCGCGGTCTTGGAACGAGCCTTGTTGGTCACCAAGCAGCGGCGCGGACGGGAGCAAATCGTTCATGCAAATCCCGAAGCGATTAACAAGGCAGCGCGATTACTTGACGGATATGAGGCGCTGTGGCGACAACGTGCACGAGCGATCGACGACATCCTCAGCAACAACTGACAGCCCTAGACATTAAAGGAGTAACACCGTGCCAGTCCTAGGTTCAACGATTGATTCCGAAAACCTCACCCTCACATTCACTGCCGAATTCTCGTCTCCAATCGAACGGGTATGGCAGGTCTGGGCTGATCCGCGTCAACTGGAACGCTGGTGGGGTCCCCCGACGTGGCCTGCGACATTCGGCCGGTTTGAGTTCAGCGTTGGTGGGCGTGCCGATTACTTCATGACCGGTCCCGATGGGACCACTGCACACGGATGGTGGAAGTTCACTGCGATCGACGAGCCGACGCTGCTTGCACTGGAGGATGGGTTCGCTAACGCCGACGGGACTCCCATTGACGAATCCGACACCACGTCCACTGTGGCCAACCTCGAACCGATCGAAGCTGGAACTCTGATGACGGTCACCGCAACCTTCAAGGACCTTGAGCAGTTGGAGAAGCTGGTGCGAATGGGAATGCAAGAAGGAATGGCATCGGCAATGGGGCAGCTCGACGCGGTGCTCGCAGGCGCTTAGCCGAACCAATAACACAAGAGCGTTGCCCAAGAAGCGGGCGCAGTGAACCGGTTGTCCGGTACCTGCGCGAGTAATCGGCGTTTCGCACGGTCATGCCTTGGGTATCCGTCTTGCCATGACACCAATGAATCCGAAACGTCCTGCCACCACCACACAGGGTGTGCGCCGCCGCCAACGTCTCGCGGCAAGCCTCTTGGCTGTGTCCGCCGTGGTAGCCATCGCCGGAGCCGGCACTTCTTCCGCGCATGCGGCCACCTCAGAGAGGCCCAGTCACACTGGAGCGAAGAGCGCAGAATCGAACGATGCCGTGGCACGCAGGTTCGAGAATGTGACGTTCACGAACAAGACGACTACGCCGTTACACTTCCGAGCTTCACTGCCCCACGGGAACTATCACACCTTCAATGTCGAGGTCGGACAAAGGATTGTGGTGGATCACAAGGGCATGGTCGGCCTTGAAATATTCGCCGGTCGAGACGCCAAATCCCCGCACTGGGCGTCGTTCAGCAATCTGGCTACGTACCTCGACGACGGCCCCGCCAAAACCGGATACCTCTGGGCGAAGGGCAATATCTGGGATCCGGACAGTGATGCAACTGCGGGGTTCAAGGTGACAACGGGTGCAACCCAGACACTGGAGTTCGAACGCAAGACCTTCAGTGTGTCGTTCTCGCAGGAAACCACAAGTCATATGTGGGTGCCACGCGCCGAGCTGACCTTCGGTGGCACGCGTTAAGCGCATTCCCCGCCGATTCAGTCGTCAAATTTGAACGGCCCCGGTCCCGCGAAGTTTGTGGCCCGACCCAGTGCTACATGCAGGCGGCGGCAAACGTCGTCCCGTTGATTTCGGTTGCGATTGAGTTTTCGCAACGCTTCTTGTCACTAAGGTTCCTCGCTACAGCGGTCCCTATATCGAGGCCCGTAACGCGCGACCGGAATTGCTGGTTTGTGAGACCGTCTGACCGACGAATCGACTTCATCCTCTTTGGCGGTCGAGCGATCGCCGCCCGCCAATCTAAACAGCTCCGAAATGCCCCGTCGCCGTGAGAATCTTGTGCCGTGAGCGACGACGGTGATACGACGCCTTTTGCCCGCGCAGAGCATGAGGCGATGCGCTACGTCCCTGAGCCCGACGAACCTCTCGAGGTGCTTCTCGATCGCTTACCCGCAGTGCTGACCGACCGGCTAACCAAGGACGTTGCGGCGTATGACGGGCACACCAGGCAGCGAATCGTCGGGGTGCGCCCGATCAGCGCCTGCTTTGAACTCGTCGAGGTCAGGGTTGACGGGAGGTCGCCAAACGTCGCTGTGCTATTCACATGGCGAGACAGGCCTGGCCGCACCTTCGGAATGTGGTGGGATTTGTCCGACCACTTTGATGACTGCATGTGGTGGTCCGAACCGAACGCGGCCGGCGTCGCGACCGTGATCACGGTGTCGATGGAAGAGGACCTTCTCAGCGTCAGCGTCGACCTGTTGGCCCGGGAGAAGGAGATCCCCGAAATCGATGGCGTGGTCTGGCTACGGGGTCAGCCTCCTTCCCGTAATCAGCCGACCTTCTGACCGCGAAGGAATGGCTCGTTGGCGAGCGAGTAGCGATCGGGACTCAGATGTCACACTTGCGTCGTGACGAGGTCAGCCAGTTCATCTGTTGCTGCTGTCACGTTGTGTTTTCTAGCTGCGTTACTCCTTGTTAGTTGCGGCTCCCAGCAGCCCTCGCAGGCGCAGGCCTACGCGATGTGTGAGCAGCTGGCGAAGGCGGTTTCCACACCAACCATGAAGCTTGAAGTTACCATGTCCGGCCTCGGCGGAACTGGCATGGCAGACGGCAAAGTCATGTGTTCGGCTTCCGATGACCCGGGTCATAGCCAAGACGCAAACTTTGAGACTGTCTACGGATGGGACATCGGGAATGGTGGTGTTGTCACCCAGACTCAAGGACTTCCATTACCGACGCCCGCTCCGATCTCAATCCCGGACGAATAGAGAGCGTCCCATCCAGCCGACTCCCAACTCGTCAAGCGTGGGTGTAGCTACGGGAGACCTGCGCTGTGATCGCTGAAACCAGATCGCCCAGAATCGGACATTTGTCGATGCAGACCCAATGGCGCTGTCTGGGAACACAAGCCCAAACGCGGTCCTACGGTTTCTTGTAGATCTTGTGAGTGCCGATTCGGCGCCACCGCACTCGAATACCATCGTCGTAGGTGACGAATTCAAACGTTGCCCGACCATCTGGGCCGCTGAAGGACCACGTCATTTCCCAGATACCTCTCGCACTGACCATCGGCTTAACACGCAGTGCTGCTGGCCAACGAAACGCTCCGCGATCGGCAGCGTAGGACTCCGCAGCGGCGTGAAAGGCCGGAATCAACGCACGAAACGCCTCACGGTGCGCGGCAGGTAGCGCGTTGAAATCTGCAACGAATTGATCGGTGCGCTCAAATTTCATTTCGTCGGTGCAGTGGCGTCAAGGTCGTCCATAAACTCGTCAGGACCAGCGAACACCGTCACCTGCCCAGCGGCCACCAGCTCGTCGACGTGACGCTCGCCTGCCTGCCAGCGATCTTCCCAAAACCACGCCTCAGAAGCTGGCACCGGAACGACCGGACGCAACTCAAGTACCCCGTCAGCGCGCTCGGTCAACTCAACCTGCGCACCAGGAGTGTCGAGCTGATACCGCGCCCTCAATGCCGGAGGAAGAGCAACAGTGCCACGACCCTGCACCGTTAAAAACCCATGGAAACCCTGATCAGACATACCGACAGCATAACCGCAATGCAGTGATGCCGCAATGCGGTTTTGCGGCTCAGTTCCCGCCTGACCCACGCTTTCGGCCGCGAGCTCCACAGCGACCAGAAACGCCGCACCGCGAATCAGTGCGGCTTTCGGCCGCGAGCGGTCAGATTTCTCGCCCGAAATTCGTCCTGGCGACGATTCTTCCCTTTCGGGCATGGATGTCTGTGTGATGCGATGCGCGGTGACTGCTTGGGAATGCCGATCTCAGGTGACCCCGGAACCAGCGTGGCAAGCCGGGGCCAATGGATAGAGCGCGGGTGATTGGTGGGCATTGAGGCAGACCCCTGCATTCGCGACACCTGTAGACCGTCGACTTGCCTGGCGTCGGAATATCAGCGACTGTCTGTAATTGATGTTGCGCTCGGGACTTGCTGTGAACGGGCGCACGGAACTGGTGCATGAGGAGCTGACCGTGTCGAAACGTCACGCCATGACAGCGGTCACCGCTGGAGTCGTCCTGGTTGTCTCAGCTGCGGTCGCGGGACCCAGCAGCGCGGTCACACCGGCGTCCCCACGCGGATATCACCTGAGCCCTGGCCAGCCCGGCACGATAACGCTTCACTCCACGAAGTTGAAGTCGGAGAAGAAGGCCGTGAAGCTCACCCAAGCAAGTCTGGCAAAGTCATCTCGTTGGATCGAGGTCTACGCCGACTGGAGCCATTGGCTGAGCGCGCGACCGGGTTATAAGAATGACTACACGCTCGCGATCATGACGAGGAAAAGTGGTCAGGGTTGGCATGAAGCTTTCAAGCGATCGAAGTCGACGATCGCCGAACACAGCCGCATCAGAATCACGTTTGGGCATAAGAAGGCTCAACAACTGAAGAAGGCACAGTTCATCTCGATAGCGTTGACCCAGCGTTATCGGGCACGGGGCCACGGCGCGACAAGGCAGCGGGCCAGCGTGACCACGCTCTTGCTCAAGCGCCGGTCAGCAACAAACGGGAAGACCAAGTTCGTGTCCGTCGAGACAGTGACCCGTCACCCGGGTCGCGACACGTTTTCCCTCGCCGGGATGGCCCTACCCAACGGATCGCTGGCGGGCTCCACCGGCACACGTGGCAGCGAAGTGCGTACTCGGCCGGTTGTGAGGCACAATTATCAGACCCGGTCCGGTGGCGACCATTCCGTAAACGTGTATCTCCTCCAATGCCAATTTACGTCAGGCTCCTTGACCTACTACGTCCAGGAGCTCCAGGTCTTGTTCTACGACCACCCATATAGGCCGCTACCCGACACGGGCGGCGGGAATGCTGATGTGTACGGCCTCTCCAACGCAGCACCGAGCAGCGACGCAGTCTCATACAACTGGTGAGCTGCAACCGGTTGTATCCAGCCACTGCCGCTTGAGCGACGTGTCACCCAAGGCTTGATTGCGGGGTACCAGTAGTAGCCGCCTACGTTGGACAAGGCGACTAACGGACGCCTTAGGTCAACGGCAGGTTGGCTGATTCATGCCACGTGGGTGCGCGGCGTGACGTTGACGGTGAGGGTGGCGTCAAGGGCATTCGCAAGTCGCTCGAGCACGGTCAATGTCGGCACCGTTCCACCTGCTTCGAAACGGGCCACGGCGGACTGCGTCATCCCCGCCGCCTTTGCCAGTTGCGTCTGACTCCAGCCCGCGTGTTCCCTCAGCTCTCTGACTGTCCGCCCAAGTTCGCACGCCAGGCGCGCTGCTCGATAAGCCTCATCTGCACCAGGCTCACTCATGCGTGAGTCGCGTATGCGACTCCAGTCTTGGCGGTCAGTCATTGTTCTCATCCTTATCCGTCATGTGTTCCTCTGCTATGCAACGAGCCAAGGCACGCTTGGCACGCTGGATTTCCCTTGGTGCTTGTCGGCTGCTCTTGGTGAATACCGTCATGAGCACTACTCGCGGTGCCCCCCGCGTACAGCCACAGATGAGCCCGCGGGTCGTGTCGATGTTCGGGGTATGTCGAACAACATTGGGTACGCCAGGTTCTCAACTACCGATCAATCCGCTGACTTGCAGGGAGATGCGCCAACAGTTGCCTGTGCCATGACGATCTTCACTGATCAGGCTCGTGAGTGATCGGTCGGACCGGGGTATCCAGTTCCGGTCCCTGACCGAGGCAATCGATACCGCGACACCTGGCGGTGGGGCAGCCGCCCGCGCCATACGCGGCAACGGCGCGACCCTCACCGTGATCACGACTGCGACCGAAAGGGTGGCACACGGATTTGAGCGTAGGTTTCGGTTGGAACGGCTCCAGATGAACGATCAGGATTCTGCGGCGACTATCCCTTTGTTTCGGTCGTCGCAGCCTTCACCTCATCGAAACCGAACCAACAGATCGCAGCCACTATCTGAGACCAACGTCGAGATTCTGGTCAGCAGAGAGGACACTGTGGAAAGGGTTGCGGGTGTTAATTCGGTGGGACTTGGCGGGTTGCAGATAGCCAGGCTATTACCGGGACCGCGGCTACCATCGCCAACAATTGGGGAATCGGCAGGGCGACGGGGTATTGGTCCGGCAGGGTTTTCATGGCATAGATACCAATGAGGGCGCCGACCAGCGCGCCGATGCCGATCCCGAGCAGCGCCAGCATGGTTGCCTGCGTCATCGCGATTCGTCGGATGTGACAGGGGCTTGCGCCGATCGCGCGGAGTATGCGGCGATCTTCGGATTGTTCGGTGGTCGCGAGCGCCGTCGAAACACCGATGGTGAGCACGACCATTCCGAGCGCCGCTACCGTCACCATCAGCGCTAACTCCCCGCTGTGCGGCACGAAGGCTTCGTACCCGATGATCTCAATTCGATATGCGGCGAGGTAGTCGTTGACGGCGTCGAGCTGGCCAGTTGCCATCGGTTGACCAAGTACGAAGTACGCCCAGCGGTCGGTACGGTGTTCCTCCGGCTTTGCCTGACCGGACGGAATCCGCGCGACCGTAGCCTCACTAGCAAACGTCATTCGGTCGATCATCGCGTCTTGTCTCGGCTCAAGAATCATGGTCCGCAGGCTGATGCGCGGTGCCGTCCGTGGATCAAGCGAGTTCTCAAAACCGAAGACGACGCCCGGGTCAGAATCGAGATCTAGAGCGGACGGCCCCATCGAGTAGGAAGCT
>DMNR01000107.1:7639-19349 GCA_003452655.1 Actinomycetota bacterium
CCGCATCGGCCACGTAAATTGGCGCCGTCCAGCACCCTCCCGCATCAGGATTCGGATCGCAGTAGCCGACGAGTTCTGAGTCCGTAATGTTCGCCTCAAATAGTCGGCCACCGGGGATCTGCTGCTGAATCCGATCAAGCCGACGGCGTTGTTGATCGATGGATAGTTGTTGCCCGTAAGGGTCAAGGTCAACAGCGACAACGCTCTCGGGCACGGCGGGACGGTGTTCGCCCTCGCGAGTCGCATCCACCGCGCCAGCCATAATCAGCGCGGACGTGCTGATCGCTGTGACCGCCAGGACCATGGCGACGGTGGGAGCGCTTCGGTGGCGAGCACGGCCCGCATCGCGCAACGCTAGCCGCGGGACCAACGAGGCGCGCTGTGCTCGCTGACTGAGGAACGCCAACAACTCCGGCAGAGCAAGAACCGCCCCCATCACGATCATGACGAAGAACAGCGCGAGAAGTCCCTGGCTCACTGGCTCAGCCGTCGACCCGGCCCATTGGTTCAGCCCATTGAGGAGCGGCACGAACGAAATGCGACCCGCGATGTCACTCGTTGCTAGGCAGCCGACAATCCCAGCGACAGCCAGCGCGATCGCGACCTTCGGAACCCTGGCACGCCTTGCGCCACGCCGGGTCGCAGCCTGGCGCGACGTCGTGCCATCCGCGGCCGCAACGGTCCGCAGAGCGGCACCCGCGGCAGCGACACTCACCAGCACGCAGACCAGCCACACTGCGGCCACCTGCCAGCCGATCACGGGGGTGCCATCCAGGCGAGTCCGCAACACGTCTTGCATCGATCCCCGCGCAAACACAAACGCCATGAGCCCGAGCACCACGCCACTGGACGCACCGAGCAGGCCCAGCACGAGGCCCTGGGTGACTACGATCAGCGACAACTGACGTCGCGAGGCACCGCTGCGGCTAACCACCTCCAAGTCCCGCTGACTCCGACGCGCACCGACAGCGAAAGCCGCACCAACGATCAGTCCGATGGCCAACAACGCCATCACCACGCCGACGCTCAACAGCGCGACGGCACCGCTGCTGTGGCTCGCCCGGAGACCGATCCGCTCAATCACGTTCCCATCTGACTGGACGGAATCCATCGGTGCAAAGACGAGCAGGGGGCTTTCCGGAACATCCTCGCCCGGGAAGATATTTGCTGTCGGGAATGCTTCCTCTGGAGCCATCCCGGCAGGCAGAATCACCCTCAGGGAAGGTGTGCTCACGTCCTGTCCGACGTCGCCCGCGGCGGTGCTGACTGGCCCCTTTTCGCCCTGCAGATAAAAACTGTTTCGGTCATACAGCAGGGGCGCTTCAAGACTGCCTACGATCGTTGCTCGCGCCACCTGCAGGGTTGGTTCGTCGGTGCCATTCCAGTTTCGGGATTCCACAGTCACCTGGTCACCGGGTGAAACGCTCAACCTGTCGAGATCGCTGTGCCCCAGCGCAATTTCGGTCGGACCCACGGGAGTTCGTCCGTCGACGAGTTCGACAGTCCCCTCGTCGAACACCGGGTCGATCGGGCCAGTCAGCGGGCGGGCGATGGGCACGGAACGTTCGCCCGCGACAATCGTGATCTCACCAATGCTCGCCTCGTTGTCGGTATAGATCGAACCTGGCGGCAGCGATTCGATGAGTTCAGCCCGCTGCTGCTGGCGTTGCGCTGAAGTGAAAACGGCGTCGGAGCTGGCGCCCGGCGGATCATAGGAGAGCGTGACATCGACGTTGCCGTACTGAGATCGCCAGTACTTGTCGCCGTCAACATCTCCCGTTTCGTAAGTCACCAACACCAGCGTGGAGATCAGGACCGGCAGCGCGATCATCGCTGCGATGAGCAGACTGCGGGCCTTGTGGCGCAGCATCGTGCGGCGCGCAATCCTCGCGGAGGGCCGCCACCCCTTGATCACAGCGGGCCCAACAAGTCTCGCGGATCGCCGGGTCCGCCTGTGTCGTCGATGATTAGGCCGTCGCGCAGGAACACAGTCCGGTCGGCCCAGGCGGCATGTCGAGCGTCATGCGTTACGAGGATTGCAGCCGCCCCGGCATCAACCTTTGCGCGTAGGAGTCGCAGGACCGCCTCGCCCGATACCGAATCCAGCGCACCGGTCGGCTCGTCGGCCAGGATCAGCTTGCGATCGCCAATCAGTCCACGAGCGATTGCCACCCGTTGTTGCTGGCCGCCAGACATTTCTTCCGGGAACTTGTCAACGGAGGACTCGAGTCCGACCTCGATCAGTGCTTCGGTCGCCAATCGGTAGGCACGTTTGGTCTTTTCGCCCGCGAGTTCCAACGGCAGTGCGACATTCTCTTTCGCAGTCAACGAAGACACCAAGTTAAGTGCCTGGAAGACGTATCCAACAGCACCAAGCCGAGCCTGCGCCCGTGCGGCCGAAGACTGGCCGACGAGCGCGCGGCCACAGATCGAAACGCACCCAGCGGATGGTGACTCGACACCACCAGCTAGCTGCAGCAACGTCGACTTACCGCTGCCGCTCGGGCCCATCACTGCGACGAACTCTCCCTCGTGCACGGTCAGCGTTACGCCACGCAAGGCTTGCACGGCGAGTTGCGCTTCGCCGTAGACCTTCGACACGTCAAGAAGCTCTAAAGGTGGCGGAGTCGCGATGACTGATGGCGATCTCTCCGTGATTGCCTGGGTGCTCATCGGTTCTCCTCAACCAGATTGACGACCCGTTCGGGCACCGGCTTCGCTGCGCGGCGAGCGGGCGATTCGCGCCGTCTGCTCGCTTGGGTGAGTAGGCGAGATTCCACGTGGTCTAACCAACGAATCTCAGCCTCTGTCTGAAACACCATCGACTCTAGGGCGAGAGACCAACCCATCGCTTCGGCATCTGCAAACGACTCGTCGTCGCTGGGCTTGAGTCGAGTCACGTCGCGCAATGCACGCATGCTCGATACGCGTTGGCGCGCAATCACGTCGCGAACATCGACGAGATCGGTCGCAGCCGCGAGAGACAGCTTCATCGCGAGCTCGTCACGCGGTGGGCTGGTGCGATCGATCGGGTCAGTGAACCAAGCGGTCGCTGCAGCACGACCAGCGTTGGTGACGTCGTGAATCACGTGTCCATCTGATGTTGGTGCGGCCGCGGTCACCAGGCCGTCACGCTCGAGTCGCTGCAGCGTCGAGTACACCTGCCCGACGTTGAGCGGCCAGACAGATCCCGTTCGTGCTTCGAATTCCCCGCGCAATTCATATCCGTGCTGAGGCGAATCACACAGGATTGCTAGCAGTGCCATCCGGACGCTCATGTTCGATCCCCTCGCTCCTCGCTATGCATACTGCGTATGTATACCCCGTATGCATCGCCTCCGCCTGCAACTCAGCGGAGAAATCTCGCCGTGTCGCAGTGCGCTGCTCACGGACGACGTTCGGGTAAGCAGGCGGAACGGAGGGCTATTGGGTACGGCATTCGGTGCCCACATGCTGGAATGCGGTCGGCGTGGGTTTGCCCAGGCTTAATCGTCGATGTGCTCGATACCCCGCTCGGCTGCTAGTGCAACTGCGTCCTTCATCGCCCTTAGCTCGTCGGCAGAGTGCCCTTGCCAATTTGTAACCTCGCCGACGACTCTCACTGGTTGCCGGGTGCGATATGACCTCGTGGGATTGCCTGGGAACTTCTTGTCCGTCACGTTGGGATCATCTTCAAGCGGCCCAGCCGGTTCGACTACGTAGATCCTTACGGGGCCGTCACCGAGTGCCAGTTCGGCTCCCCAGATAGCCGGACCGAGGTTGGCGCTGAGGTACACAAAGTTCGCGCTCTTCCGTTTACCGTAGTTCGACGGGTTGCCCGGCGTGATGGAGTCTCCGTGCTTCAAATCTGCTTTCGTCCCGTGGAAGAATGCTGCCACGAATTCGGGTCGTTGCCGATTGTCACCGAGCTGATGTGCTGGTGATTCCCCGCTGCCAGCGCCAGTAACTGCCGCAGATTCGCTTGCCATGGTTTTCCTCCGGTGGTTGCGTCGAGCGACTCAAACGCGTGTCGACTCATGTCCTCGGTGACGCAGGACGCGAATCGCAAACACTCGCATCCTGAAGTTTCGAATTCCCCATTGTGCAGCAGCCACTCGCGCCAGAGATCGGCCCCGCGCTCGTCCAAATCGCGAGCACCCGACCCCACGACAAGCCGACCACAACTGGACGTTTCTCACCGCAGCGCATTGCTAGATCGAAACGATGTCAAGTGCGCGGTTGGCTGAATCAGCAAGCGCTTTGATGTCTGAATAGTTACTAGTTAGAACTGCGCGATCGTAGCGAAGTGCAACCTCGACCACCATCGCGTCCACGGCCTCCACTTCTCGGTCGCCGGTGTTTGCCAGAAGCCCACCAGCGGCCCGCGCAGCGTCCGCGTTGAGCTGCTCCATCTGAGCGCCAGCGAGGAAACGTGCCAGCGGCGGACTTTTGCCCCGCCACGCCTCAGTCAGTACGCCTGCGGGGACTATCGGAGCGGCGCGCCGTTCCAGTGCACGCTTATGGATAGCCCACACTCTGCGGTCATTGTTCTCCGCAGCTATCAACGCCCCGGTGTCATAAACGAACCCGGTCATTCGCCGGGCACACCGATCGCATCAAGTTCCCGATCCGCAGCTGCCAGTTCCTCCGGCGTCAATGCAGAGTTCTCGGCTTCCCATGCGGCAACCCCTTGAAGCCCACTACGGATTAACAACACCATGCGAGCACCCTCCGCGAGTAATGCCGAGGGTGTGACTCCCTCGGCTTTTGCGACGTCTTCGATCCGGTCGTATAGCTCAGCATCAATGGAGTGCGACTTCTTAGTGACGGTTGCTCTACCCTGGTCAGATGAGTCCGGGATGGTAGGTGGCGTCGGTGATCGCGATGCCAATGAACGTAATCGCCGTGCGGACGCTCGTGACCGTGAAGCGGATGCCCGTGACCGCCGTGCGGACGCCCGTGACCATGAAGCGGCCGCCCGTGACCGCCGTGCGGACGCCCGTGACCATGAAGCGGATGCCCGTGATAGGGATTCATTGAAGAAGTCGGTCGAAGGAGAACGCCTCGACCATGTATTCGAAGCTGTTGCCAGCAACGTGGCGCGGCTTAGTCCAGCCGACAGATCTGACTCGGCTCGCCTGCGTGACTTGTCTGCCGAAGACCGCGCTTCGTCTGCCGAAGACCGGCGGCAGGCTCAAGTCGAACGCGATAAGGGCGCTGTTCCGGCGTCGGCCGTTGCTGCCGAAAGGGATTTGTTAGCAGACAGGCGTGACGTCGCCGCTGACGCGCGCGACGCTTCCCGTGACGTCCGTGATCAAAATTCCAACGAGCGCGACAGCACCTATTCCCAGGCCGTTGCGGCTGATGCTGAACACCGCGATGTCGACCGGGACCGGGCGACATTGGATCGTGAACGGTCGGCGGGCAACCGCGAAGATTCTTCTGCAAACCGTGACGACTCGCAGCAAGATCGAGAGTTCTCTGCGACTGACCGACACGAGACTCGCCATCGTCACCAGGGCGAGATCACAAACATGGAGGAACAACATGCCGCCGCGTTTCAGGATTCACGACGCGATTCCTTGACTGGACTGGCTAACCGACGTGAATTAGATGAGCGCCTCGCGCAAGGATTTGACGGCGATTCACCGCCAGGCTTTTCACCAGTCCTAATGTTTTGCGACATCGACCATTTCAAGCAAATCAATGATGTGCACGGACACGCGGCAGGCGACAGCGTCCTTAAAGTCGTCGGCGCACGAATCGCGGGAACAGTGAGCGCCACGGACCTCGCGGCCAGAGTCGGAGGGGACGAGTTTGTTGTTGTTACCGATCAACCAACAACGATCGCGCAGGCCCTGGAATTCGCCAATCAAGTTCGTCTTGCTGTCAGCGAACCTATACCCCTGCGCTTAGGCTCCGGCCCGGCGAAAGTGAAAGTCAACGTAAGCATCGGTCTGGCCTCTGCCGCCCAATGCCTGGACGGTCGACAACTGCTCGGCAAGGCCGACATGGCCCTGCGCGAAGCCAAGAACTCCGGCCGAGACCGCTGCGTTCCCTACCTCGACCAGGCAGCACCCGGCCCCGACCGAGCCCTGCATTAGCAACCGCCTTCGAGCGAAACCGGATCTTGTCGCGTGGCAACGTCCGTGCCGGGTCCGGCATCTCTTCGGCAACGCGACGCACACAGGGCAATGGGGCCCGCGGGCAAGAGTTAGTGAGTAGGGTCTTGCGATGGCCGTCCGGACCGACGTTCAACGCCATGCCAAGTGGCCCGTACCCGTCAGGAGCGAACATGGTTTACCCGTTCCCCAGCCAAGAGCCAACGCTGTCGTACTACAACCTCGGGTGCGCCATGGTGTGGCCGAACCTGATGCTGTGGACCAAGCGTGACTGGCGCGGCCAGCAGTTCCTCGGGAATCCGGGCGAGGGCGTCGTGGTAGCCGCCAACCACCTGTCGTGGTTCGACCCGCTCCTGTTGCTGCACTATTCAAACGACGCGAACCGTCCCGCCAGGTTCCTCGCCAAGGACTCACTGTTTAACCTACCGATGCTCGGAACCGTCATGACCGGCGCCGGAGCGATTCCGGTTAAGCGAACGTCCGCCGACGCCGCCGCGGCAGTCGAGTCAGCGGTGGCGGCGGTCGAGGCGGGCGAGGCCGTATGGGTCTACCCCGAGGGGACAATCACGCGCGACCCAGATCTGTGGCCAATGACCGGGAAGACCGGAGCGGCACGGATCGCACTCGAGAGCGGGGCACCAGTCATCCCCGTCGCACACTGGGGAGTGCAGGAATTGATGGGCCCCTACAAAGTCGAATTGAACTTGATCCCTCGCAAGACGATTCACGTTGAGGCTGGGCCACCTGTCAATCTCGACGACCTCCGGGACCGGCCAATTACAGAGGCCATCCTGCAAGTCGCGACCAATCGAATCCTGGACACGATCACCAACATGGAAGCCGAGCTCCGAGGTGAAGATCCGCCCAAGGGCCGTTGGAGTATGAAAGAGAAGGAGCGGGTCCCGATCAAGCGATCTCTGTAGGACCAGCGTCACGTGCGACCAGATCGAATTCGCCACAAGGGCAGCTTTCGACGCGTGTGAGTAGCCTGCTGGCAATCACGCGAGCGCGATTGCGGTCCGTGCAACCGGATCGAGAGGTGTGCTGTGCCGAGCACTGAAGTTCCTGACGAATTCCCAGCACTTGAATGGGCAGAGATCCGTGCTCACCTGTTCGAACAACTGATGCTCGACGAACAGTGGGTCGACGAGGGTGCTGAACAGCTCACGTGGCAGTCGTGGGCATTCCCCACGACTATCGCGGTCAGTGCCCGCGTCGGCTTTGAGGACGGCTCTGGGCTAGAGGCACTGCGGGTGACCATCACCACGGCCCTGATGACAATGCGCGACGAACTCGATGGCGCAACCTTGTGTCAGGCCCTCAACGAGACGACCGCGTTCGGCAGTTTCGTCTGGGCCGATGGTGCAATCCACGCGCGGGCAGCTTTCCTCCTCAATCCGCTCTCACGAAGCCTGCTGCCAGCGCTGCACACCGCGGTACTGACACAGGCGACCAACGTGCACCAGGCAGCGCCAGCCATCGCGAAGTTCCACTCCGACGAGGGTCTTGACGAGCCGCGATTCTTAGTTGGCCACCCCACTCTCGGGATGCGCGAAGAGCCCGATGAGCTGCTCAGCATCTACGCGGGTCCCACCTGTGACTTGCCGTTGCAGGTGGAGATGATGCAGTTGTGGCGCCAGGCAGCCCCACTCTTCGTCGAGAAGATCGCCGGGTTCGGTTTTGCCGCAGTCGCCGTCGAAGAAACTCATTGCTCGGTTGCGACTGACTCGTTACTAGTGACGTTGACTCCCCTGGACGACGCCGAGGATTCGGGGCAGTACGGGATGGGTGTGCACGTCAGCGCGACCGTGGACCTTACGACACCGGGCGAACCAGATCCCAGCGATCTCAATGCCTTCAACACGCAGTTGGCACTTCAGAGTCAACTGGACAGCCTCGGCCACGTGGCGGCGCTTGAGGTCGGGGAGGGCTGGGTTCCCCAGCTCACGACCTTCGTGCCCATCGCATGTTGGGCGGGATCAGGATCGAATATCGAGTCGCTTGCCTCGGTTATGGTCAACCTCGCGCTACACGCGGCACTGCCTGCCGACCAATTGGCGTAACCCCTCTCCGCGACATTGGTCCTCTTTCCAAATTTCCCAGGCAATTCCGCCAGATCGATATTCTGAGCAGCAGCCAAAGAGACCACTGGTCCACGCTTCCCGACGCGCAAAAACCGGACTTGGTGATCCCCGCTGACCAGCACCGCAGGCCTCGCAGCGAGAATCAGGGCATGCTCGCTTACGAAGACGAATCCGCCAGACACCTATTCGCCGTCTATGTACGCCCGGAAGGCGAGCGTGGAACCATCAACTTCTACGCAGATGAAGCAGCTGCTGCCGCCGAAGTTGGGCCGGGAATGCCCGCGGGTTTCATCACTCACGGCGAGGTCTACGTCGAATACATCGGCGATGCATTGCTATTCGCACCCAGCGACTGGGAGCTGACTGGGATCGATCAGGACCTGTTGGTTCAACTACAGGCTGACGGTGGCGAGATCTTCATAGCCCTGACTCCTGCCGAGTCAAGTGCGCTGCTGGAGTTGACGGCGGACGGCGCGGACACAGCTGACGCAGGTGTGGTCGTGACCGATTCGATTGAGTTCGACGATGACGTCGACTCAGACGAAGAAGAGGTCGTCGACGCACCCGAGGGCGTAACCGGCGATGCGCCCTGCGTGGCATGGCTAGCTGACGGAACCATGGTGGTCTTTTCATCGGGCGCCGACGCCGGGGGTCGCGCTTTGTCGGTCTCCGTTCCCAGAACTGAGTTCGGTGACGAGCCGGGAACGGACCGCGCAGTCGTCGCAATGCTCGACGAGGGCTGGGTTCCCCTCGTTGACGACCCGTACACCTGGCGAGAAATCAGCGGCGCTTGGGTGATCAACGTTCAACAACGAGTGGCCGACAAGGACGAAGTGTTCTTCGGGCGCTACACCACCGACGATAGAACCCTGGTCGTGACCCGTGCAGCAGCCGACACCGATGACGAAGAAGAGCACCTGCAGGTCATCACCAATGACGTCGATCTGGACTTCATCGACCTCGGGCGCGCGTTAGTCGATGCCGGCTGGCGAATCGATGCGGACTCCACCGTCGCGGCAGAACTCTCAGCGGCGCCTGAGCAGCGTCAAAGCCCTGGTTGGTACCCCGCCGAACCTGAGGATGAGGACGCAACGACTGCTGCTGACAGCGACGCAGTAGATGAATGGGTGTGCGTCGTCGTCCGAGCGAGCTAGACGCAAATCGCTCGCGCCTCACACTTGTGCCCGCCAACACGATCTTGTCAGAATTCCTGGTTTATTTCATACAGTGTCCGGGTATGTTTGCCGGTGTTAGCAACCCCGATCTATCTGGAGCACACCATGCGCAATCTCGTCGCAGCCCCCACACTGCGGGCACTCCTGGTGGTCGTCGGACTCACTGTCGCTGCCGTCGTCCTGTTGTTCATCAGCCCCTCGGCATCGTCGGCAGCCGACGCCCAAGTTCCCGCTCCCGCGACCGTGGGCCAGCAAGGCCAGTCGGGGCAGACTCCAAATCAACAGCACAACCACGCGGGTGAGAAGCTGCGGGTCCCGTGGAACTCGTGGCTCATCTCTGATTCTTCGACTCCCGGCCAGTAACACAATCGGGCGCCGCGTCGACAATGACGAATGATGGGCTCAGCGTCTAGGCTGAAACGCGCGACAGAATCAATAGCTTCGCGATCGAAACCGAAGAACTCCTGCTGAGTCGAGGACCAATGACCGACCCGACCGTTTGCGCAAATGGCCTTCCAGCCGGCATGGGCAGCATCTACTGGAAAGAGGGGATGGCCTCATGCAGTGCTTGCGGTCACAACTACCTTCACTCCAAGAAGGATCCCTGTCACCTGTGCCAGTTCGAAGTTCGACTCCTGGCCCTCGAGGAAGCCGGAAAGTAGCCACTACTGAGGACGGCGCAAACTCCTATGTTCGGTAAGTCTTCGACTTCTCGTACAAGGCAAAGCCTGCGACAGACGGCGCACTCCATGTCACGCGAATCTTGGCGCGTGATCCGTACGTGCGAATGTAGGTCGAACCGTTCGCACGCTTGAAGATCCGATAGAGCCGAATGTCGCCTCGAAGTGAACCAGTCGCTCGAACTGTGACGGCTGTGCCCGCGTTGGTGACGCAGCCTCGCTTCATGAGCCGACTTGTTCCTCGGACCGGAAGCGCTTTGGGCGCTGTCACACAACCGTTGACTGGAAGCTGTACGGCCGGCGAAGTCCCTGTACCGCTGAGTGCAACGTCCTGCGGTGAGGCTGGATCCACATTGCCCCCTCCCGTGAAGACGAAATGCAAACTCGCGTTACGGGCACCGGTTGCACTCGGAGTGAAGGTGACCGCAACAGCACATGTCCCATGTGCCAGCAAGGTGGCTCCCGAACAACTGTCACTGGAGATGGCGAAGTCCGCAGCATCTGCCCCGGTTACCGTTACCGAGCCCGCGGCGAACGCAAGGAAATTGCCGTCGCCGTCGGCCAAGTTCGTAATGGTCTCCGTCTGGGTAGCCGATGGCGTGGCAACGAATTGAGATCCAAAGGCGAGCGGCCCACTTGGACTGAACTCGGCGTGACCGTTAGCAATTGCCGGAGCAGACGAAAGCGAAACCAACCCAACGGCGACCGCGGCCGTCGACACTGCGGATCCGACGAACTTGCCCGCGACTCTGTTTCTAATCAAGATCTACACCTCTCACCAAACACCGGGCCCGCGCGCTCAACGTCGCGGGTCGTGCACCCAATCGCAAAGCAACCTCTCACGAAAATTACCAGAGTGACCTCCTCGAAGTACCCAAACTCCTGATCAGGCGCGCACCAACCCTGATGACCTGAGCAGACTTCCACCGATTCTGCTTGGGTCCGTTTCGCCTCAGGAAGCTAGATGGAGTCGACATGGATGCTGAACGCGACCCAATCGGCAGTGTTCCAGTTGTCGTACTTCTCTTTCCAAGAGTCACTTTCCCGCTTGATCCAGAACTTGTGGCTGCCTGCGTGTTCGTGGTGTGCCTCGTTGACACTCATTGCTTTGCGAACGTTTTGAACGCCGTGCGGCCCATCGAAAACAGCGTCCGGGCGGCCAACCCACGAATCGCTTAGCCAGAACTGGCTCACCTTCATTTGGCTACCCTTCTCTGAAATTTCCAGGCGCGCACCGTCGCCAGCGTCACATTTGGCGTAGCCACTGAGGTCAGCATCCGCGTAGAACACGACCCGTTGACCTGGAGCGATTTCACGGACCTTGCCGCACAATCTGTCGTGGACCACGATGGTCTTATTCGTGAAGTTCTTGACTTGCCCT
The DNA here is from genome assembly GCA_003452655.1 of Actinomycetota bacterium. Taxonomy (GTDB): domain Bacteria; phylum Actinomycetota; class Actinomycetes; order S36-B12; family UBA10799; genus UBA10799. The sequence goes on from DMNR01000107.1 coordinate 19,061, forward strand.
TTCACTCCGTCGTCGCCCCAGCCACGGACGTAGTCGGAATTGTTGAGGAGGTATTGGGTGCCCTGGTTGGCAGGAGCGGGCACGCCGCCACCCGTTGCTGCTGCATGGGCAGAACGTGTTGGTTGCGAGTCTGCCAAGGTTGACTGCCCGGCCTGCGCGGGCAGTGCTGCACCTCCGACCGCAATGAGGCCGGCGAACATCGTTAGTGCGGCGTTGGTGAAGCACTTCATGGGGACTCCCGAATGATTCGTTGGTCAAGATGTCGAATCCATGATTCCCCGGCAAGTAC
>DMNR01000107.1:19402-31105 GCA_003452655.1 Actinomycetota bacterium
GCCGGTGGAGAACCTGACCAGGTCGTTCATAGGAACCTTCGCACACTGCGTGGCGAGCCCAAGTCCGACTTTCCCGGCTCACAACGAAATGTGGGGCTCTACTCCCCGCGACAAAAGCGGCGGGAGGCAGAGCCCCACATTTCGTTCCTCTATCAGCTACGCCCGTGACCAACGGTTTGAGACTTAGGCGTAAATCAAGTCAGGCGCTGTGGCACGACACACAGCAGATCTGACTTAGCCGTTCTTGACCCAGATGTAATAGTGGGTCTGACCGGAGAAGGGCGCGGTATCTCCGCGCATGACGTCCAGCTTTACGCCCCCGTGGTTATAGCTGATCACTTCATTCTCTTCCATGTTCTCGAAGACCTCACGCTCACCTTGGGCTCCCATTTGAATGTGGGCAGAAGTAAGCGTGTCTGTGAACTGAATGGTGAAGCGCTTCTTCAGCGGCCCGCCCTCCATGCTCATCAGCATTCTGTTGACACCCTTTTCGTACTTCTTTGTGCTGACCATCTTCCACCAAGCCTTCGCCTCACCAACACCGAGAACTTCGGTGCCTCCGGGCGCTGACACGACCAGCCCGCCCTTATCAGGAGACTCATTCGTCACCCTCGTCAAAATGCTGTCAGCCGAGGCGAACCCCGGCTTCGCACTTGCCGGAGTCATGGCAGGGGCAGGCGCAAAAGCATTTGCCGGAGCAGTAGCCGGCGCAGGGGCCGCGTGATTGTCAGATGCGCTGACAGCATTTGCTGCCGGGGCGAGGACAACAGTTCCGGCAACAAAGCTGCCGACTGCAGCGATTCTTGCGATTGTTGAGATTTTCATGACGAGACCCTTTCGGACGGTTGGCGAGCTAACGACGTAGGCAGAATTCCCCCAGCAACACCGTGAGAAACGCGGATCTCTATTGCACCGGTGCACACCACACCAGATGCCTCACCGGGCTAGGACATGGGTCGAGAACCCCCAATTTTCAGCGCTATCCCGGAATCGAACTTCATCCCGCCGTACAGGTAACGCCACCGAAAATCGCCCTAACGCAACTCTTGCTGAGGGGCTTCGAGTTCCAAGAGTTGGACCTTGCGGTCGATTCCTCCCCCGTACCCGGTCAGTGAACCGTTCGACCCGATGACTCGGTGGCACGGAATCATGATGGCAATTGGGTTGTAGTGATTCGCCATCCCGACCGCACGACTTGCAGCCGGATTCCCCACGGCGGCCGCGACCTCGCCGTACGTCGCTGTGTGCCCAAATGGAATTGCACACAGCGCGGCCCACACCTTCATCCGAAACTCTGTGCCAGATGGCGCCAACGGAACAGTGAACGCGTCACGCTTACCAGCGAAGTACTCATTGAGCTGGGTCCGTGCCTCTTTGAAGGCACGGCGATCATGCTTCCAGCCATCGCCGATCTCGGGTTTGGTGTCTTCGTGTGACTCCATCGAAAGGTGGGTGAGGACTTCCCCGTCGCCAACTAGCGTGAGCCGCCCAATGGGACTGGAGATTGTCGTATAACGAATCGGTGCGTCATCGACTAGATCGACGAAGCGAACATTCTCAAGGATTGCCATCAGTTGCGCCCTTTCTGCTTGCCGGTCTGAGGTACGCCAGAATCCTGGCGCGCCGGAGCATCCAAGAACGCCCATAGATGATGCGTTGTGTATGACCGCCAGGGTCGCCAGGCCTGTGAGTAACTTTCCAACGATCGTGGATCACCCGGTAGGCCAAGCTTCACCATCGCCTTCTGAATGCCAAGATCGGTGGGGAGGAAGACATCAGGGTCGCCGAGCCCGCGCATCCGAACAGCGGCGACCGTCCACGGACCGATCCCGTGCAAGGCGAGCAAGTCGCGTTCAACCGTCTCCCAATCCGAACCTGGGCTCAGGATGATCGAATCGTCAGCAAGTGCCGTTGCCAGCGCCTTGATCGCCTTCTTGCGCGACACTGGCATGGCGAAATCAGCGGGATCCGCCTCGGCAAGCACTGCAGGGGTGGGAAATGTCCGGGTAACGGATCCCACGGGGAACTTGAGCAGCTCACCGTGTCGGGCGACCAGGCGCCCCGCGACCGTCTTTGCCCCAGTGGTGCTGACTTGCTGGCCGATGACGACCCTGAACGCCACTTCGTTCGGGTCAGTACTGCCAGGCATCCGATGTCCCGGACTCGCAGTGACGAGTGGTCGCAGTAGCGGATCGGTGGCGAGCTGTTCGTCGATAGCAATGGGGTCAGAATCCAGGTCAAGCATGCGTCGGCAACGCTGCACGGCGGCAGTGAGATCACGCAGGTCGTCGAGCCAGAGTTCACATTCGACGTATCCCGACGTCGCGGTCTTCCGGATTGTTGATCCTGCTACCGACAGCGAGGCAACACCCGCGCCATGCGGCAGGATCAGCGAACGCGAGTACACGCCCTCGCGGTACTCCTCGATGCCGTCAACAGCGCGATGCCCAAGAAAGTCCAAGGTCGCGCGCACGTTCATTGGCTCACGGTAGGCGAGCCGGAGTTTGATCGAGCCAGGCGATCTGTCTGTGATAGCTGTAATGCTCGACCGGGTCGCGCTCGCTCTGAGCTGACTCGGCGTTGCGGCGAAGACCTCCCGAATCGCGTCGTTGAACTGACGAATACTTGAGAAGCCAGCGGCGAATGCGACTTCGCTGATTGGTATTGGAGACGTCTCAAGTAGGAGTCGCGCAGTTCGGGCGCGTTGGGCCCTTGCCAAACCCAGTGGTCCTACCCCGACCTCCGCGATGAGTTGGCGATTGAGCTGGCGTTCGCTATACCCAACCGCCGCTGCCAGTCCCCCGACGCCGTGGCGGTCAATCGTCCCATCAGCAATGAGGCGCATTGCTCGACCCACAAGGTCGCGCCGGATGTTCCATTCCGGCGAACCGGGCGATGCATCTGGGCGACACCTCTTACATGCCCTGAAGCCGGCCTCTTGCGCCGCGGCCGCAGTTCGGTAGTAGGTCAAGTTCGTCTTCTTCGGGGTAATCGCCGGACAACTCGGGCGGCAATAGATCCCGGTCGAGGAGACGCCGGAGAAGAAGATCCCGTCGAAGCGAGCGTCCTTGCCACGAACAGCTCGGTAGCACGCTTCGTTGTCCAAGGGGTCCGTGCTGCTCACCTGAGCACTGTGCCTCACTTCGCAGGAAATGACTAGCGGAAATCGGACGTCGCGACGAGCCAATCGTGAACCAGCGGAACCACCGAAGCACCCTCACCAGTCGCGGAAGCGACGCGCTTCATCGACCCAGCCCTCACGTCTCCAACCGCGAACAATCCCGGAGCACTTGTCGCAAGGTTCTCCGGCGGCAATCCATCGACCCAGAACTCCTGTGGAACGTCGCGTCCGGTGAGGATGAAACCCTTCTCATCGCGACACACTGACTCCGGCAGCCAATCGGTGTGCGTCACCGCTCCGAGCAGCAGGAACAGGCCCTGGGCATCGTGGCGAGCCACGGAGCCATCAATGAGGTTTTTCACGTCGACGTATTGCAGCCAACCATCTCCGCCACCATCCACGATCGCCGAGGACGGTTGAACGCGAATGCGCGCACTGTGGGCGATCTCCTCAATCAGGTACTGAGACATCGTGTCGGACAGACCGCTGCGTCGGATCATGATCGTCACTTGCGCGGCGAACTTTGCAAGGTGAAGCGCAGCCTGACCAGCGGAATTCCCGCCCCCTACGACGATGACGTGGGAGTCGGCCATTTCGCGAGCCGCCGTCATCGCGCTGCCGTAGTAGACACCACGCCCGGCTAGCTCCTCCACGGACGGAACGCCGAGGCGTCGGTACGCCACCCCCGACGCCAAGACCACTGCCCGAGCTTGAACTTCTCCGCGATCAGACGCAATCGTCCAAAGGCGACTGTCAGCGTCGCAGCTCAACCCCGTAGCCGTAGTGCCACTGAAGAAGCCGGCCCCGAATCGGACGGCCTGCTGATTCGCCCGTTGCGCCAAGCGCATTCCGGATACCCCCCGTGGGAACCCGAGATAGTTACGGATCATGGAGCTTGTACCAGCCTGCCCGCCAATTGCATCGGCCTCAATAGCAAGTGTTGTGAGACCTTCGGACGCGCCATAGACGGCGGCGGCAAGTCCTGCCGGACCTGCACCAATGATCACGAGGTCAACAACAGTCCCAGGCGGCAGGTCTTCTGGGCGACTCGATAAATACGTCGCCACTTCGGCTGCGGACTTTGGTGAGATCAGCAATTCGCGCACTGGAGCGCTGACGACAGGCAGCGTTCCCGGTTCGCTATGTCGGAGCTGGTACTCACTCAAGATTTGGCGACCGACTTCACTATCAGGTGTATGCATTCCGTGTGGCAGTCCAGCGCGGGCAACGAGGTCGCGTATAGCCATCGTCAGCGGTTCCTTACCGGTGGCAACGATCTGCACCATCTCCACCTCGGGCGCTGCAATGGTGGACGTCCACTCAGACAGCATCTCTGTGATGGCTGTGTGGAACTCCTCATCACGTGGTCCCTGCGGCATGAGGAGGTAAGCGTCGAGTAGTCCAGTTGCCATGACGGGGCGGATCGTCGGGGCATCCACGAGGAAGCGGTCGCGGTGGGCAATAACCAGGCGCCGAGCTGTCGGGACCGTGGCGCGCAGTGCAGAGATTCCTTCCAACGCAGTGGAATCCGGAAGTTGAACATCGACCACAAAGAGCGCTATCTCGCGGCCAGACTGCGCCAATTCTGCCGAGATCGCGACGGCTTTCTCGGAGCTCAGCGCAGGGACGAGTTCATAGTCGCGAACATAGCGGCCGAACTCGTCAAGCAGGAAGTCGGTTCGGTCTCCCGAAACCAACATGATGACTGGAGCGATGGATGCCATGCGCCGATCTTAGTTGGCGAAGCGCGGCCGCAGCCGAGCCGGAATTCCATTGCCGGGGCGCAACGTAATCGCGGGAACAGCAATGACGTCTCTTGGGGCAGTCGCTACAACATCCCAACTGCGACCGAGCATTGCCAATGCCAAGGTCGCTTCGGCAAGCGCGAAGCGGTCGCCGACACATCGTCGCGAGGCGAATCCGAATGGAAACCACGCCGCGCGAGGTTGACCGGGCGCCTTCTCGTCAAAATCGCCAGCATCGTTCAACCATCGCTGGGGAAAGAAAGCCTTCGCATCTACCCAGAATCGAGGGTCGCGTTGCATGAAGTACTGAGAGGCAAACAGGGTCGAACCTTTCGGAATCTCGTACCCCGCCAAGGTGATGTCCTCGCTGAGTCGTCGCGAGATGATCCAGGCCGGTGGGTTAAGCCTCATCGATTCGGCGACTACCGCGCGAGTGCGCGGCAGCTTCGCCACGTCGTCGATACAGAGGTCTCGATCTGCACCCACCTCGGCCCATTCCTGCGCCACCCAAGCATGTGCGTCCCGGCTGCGACTCAACTCAAGCCAGGTCCATGACAACGCATTTGCCGTCGTCTCGTGACCGGCGAGGACGAGAGTCATGACCTCATCTCGGAGCTCATTGATACTCAACCCTTGGCCAGTCTCTGGGTCACGTGCCTGAATCAAGACGGCGAGCATGTCGTCGAGCTGATCACCTGCTCGTAGCTGCGCCTGCTTCGCAGCGATCATTCGTGCGACCACGGCGTCGAGCCGCTCAACGGATTCGACGAGGCGCCGACGTGCCGGGGTCGGGAGTCGCATCATCAAGATTCCTACCGGGGAGAGCATCTGACCAAATCGGCCTAAGACCTCGGAAAGGGCTTTCGAAATCTCCTCGGTGTCGCCGGTGAGATCAGCACCAAAGAGTGTGCGGCCGACGATGTCGAGCGTGAGGTCCGACATCTCCTCGGATACCAGGATCGCGGTGTCGCCAGTGGCGACGCGGTCGCGCCAACGTTCCGATAGCCGCTGCGTCGCAGACACCATCTGATCGCCGTAGGTTGCGATTCGCTTGGGGCTAAATGCGGGCTGAACGAGGGTCCGGTTCCGACGGTGCTCCGGCTCCTCTGAGGTGAGGATTCCGTTCCCGAGAATCGGACGCGTCGCCTGCAGCGCCATCGATCTGCGGGTTGAACCATCAAGCTTGGCGAAGACCTCCCACACCAAGTCGGGATCGGAAAGTGCATAGAGGTTTTCAGGACCAACTCGCGCGTACGAGATCGGCTTGGTCGAAAACATCTGGCCCATGAAGTCCAGTGTCGCGATCCGACCCGCAACCGCCGAAGTCACGATCTTGCGACGCGATGGCCCTGGTGGACGCCGAACACCCTTGGGTTGTGTAACGCGAAGCGCAGACATTGCCCGGCGCGTTAACGCCAATCGTTGCTCGATCGACAGCATCTGATCATCGGGTATGACCTGGGCTTTCGAGGCGGTCGTCACCACGTAAGTATCAGCGCATTCCGGTGCGTTCGACAAGGACTAACTGGTGAAGGCTTTCGCGTATGCCCAGGCAGGTGCCGTGGAACCACTGCAGTTCTCGGAGATGTACGTGGCGTTGTTGGGGCACGCCACATCACGTTGCAGTGCCCACCACGAGATCTCTCCTAGGTTGTTCGCCTTGGCCCAAGCGGCAACCTTCTTTGCGTCGGCGACGGTGAATACCTCGTTGGCGACGTCGTTCTCACCGATCATCGCAGTGATGCCAACCCGAGGGATCCGCTGAGCGAGCGTCGTTCCCGGGTAGAGGAACGCAATCTGGTTGGCAGTATTGGTGGCTGCATCGATAGCACTCTGACCCATGGTGTTGTTGGGTCCGCCGTAGTCCATTGCCATGACATTGACGAGGTCAACTCGACCGCCGCCGCTCACGGTGTCATTCAGGACACCGATCCCATCAGCCGTGAGTCCACTCGGCAGGACGGGGAGTGTGAAAGTCACGGTCAACGTCTTGCCGGATGCAGCAGCTTCCGCTTGCAGTGCGGCGATTGCTTGTCCTCGCCGAACGTTTGACGCGTGATCGGATTGAGCAGCACCCTCAATATCGAAGTCGATGCGGGTCAGGTTATAGCGATCAATCACCGACTTGTATGCAGCCTTGAGTGAAGCCGATGTTGAGCACTTGGCCGCCAGCTCGGTGCCCGCTGCCCCACCAAAACTGACCGCCACCTGGCCACCGATTGCCTGCAGGTCGCTGATCGTCTTGTTCATTGCGTCGATCTGGCTGCCTGTCGAGCTAGGTGATAGGGATGCGTATCCGCCCCATGCAGGTGAACAGTCGCCAGGCGAGGTGATGAATGCGGCCGTGTACGAGGTGATTCCCGTCGCCGCCTTGGCGGCCATCAAGTCCGGCGTCGGCCAATTGGAAAGGTCGGCATAGGGTGCGACCTTGAAGTTCGCCGGAAGTGGCACCGGTGCAGGTGCCGTCGGCGTCGGTGTCGGCGTCGGCGTCGGCGTCGGCGTCGGTGTTACGGCACCGCCCCCAACTGCGCAGGTGCGCGCTCCGGCCGAGGTCGTCGCCGCGCAAGTAGTCGGCGCTGCCGGAACGGACGAGTAGTTGGCCGTCAGGCCGAACGTTGCTGTCGCGCCGGTGGCCAACGATCCGTTCCAGGCCTCATTCGACACGATCAGATGGGTCGGCGTCGACTGGCTGACCCCACTCCACACCGAACCAGGGTTGAGACTCCAGGGAACGTCAACCTTCCACGAACTGATTGCCGGACCGTTGTTCTTGACGGTCACGTTGTACGTTCCGCCACCACCCCATGTGCTCGAGGTGTACGACAGGCTGATGCCCGCCGTCGGTGCTGGGGTCGGAGTTGGGGTTGGCGTCGGAGTTGGTGTCGGCGTCGGAGTTGGTGTCGGCGTCGGTGTCGGCGTTGGCGTTGGCGTCGGCGTCGGTGTCGGCGTCGGTGTTGGCGTTGGGGTTGGTGTCGGCGTCGGAGTGACACCTGGAATCGAACAGGTCGTTCCTGCGACGACACATCCAGTCGGGGTCAACGAAGCCCCGGACGTTCGGGCGGCATTGAGGCCGAACGTTGCCGACGCGCCAGGTGCAAGCGTGCGGGCCCAGGAGGGAGCGGTGGTGCGGAATCCCACCGGATTGTTCGGAATTGCTGACTTTGCGCCGTTCCACAAGTCCGTGACTTTGTTCGAAGTGAACACATCAATCGTCCATGGGTTGAGCGTCGCAGAAGTGCGATTGGTGATCGTCGCAGTCGCTTGGAAACCAGAACCCCAATCGTTGTCGACTCGCCACTGCAGCTCGACGCCGGAGTTCACAACTGCATCGGCCGGCGCACCGATGAGAGCAACACCAAGCATGCCAACGGCCGCTGCCACACCAACCGCCATCGCGGGACCGCGACGCAGGGAACGGATGCGGGATCGCCGGAACGACCGGATATTCGATCCTTGCTCGTGGATGCTCATCCTTCTCCTACCTAATGACCGCTTCGCCTCGTGACTGCCTCGCCAGCATGCCTCTTTGCATCGGCAATCGGAGAATCGCAGTTGAGAGTTCTCCTCAAAGATCCACCTAAAGTAGTGGTCCGTTCGGGATCGGTGAGGTACCTCTGGACATCCCGGGCCGCACTTGGCAGCCAGATGTTCGGGTATCGCAACGACTCGGTATCCAAGATGGGCAACTACGTCCTGACCAGAACAACTAAGAACAAGTGCGCCAATGGACAGCGATCACGGAGGCCGCGCACGAGCCAATGTCCCGTCAGAGCGCTAGCCGACTCCGAGACTCGTGGCTAGGCGGGCGAGGTCAATTCGTCGTGGCGCAGAGGTTCGAGATGCCAGTTCTTCCACGGCCGCCGCGGCCTCGGCAACGGTCATATGCATCACAGACGCAATCTCACGATCAGTCGCGCCATTGGCCAACAGCGACAGCAACTGACGGTCGGCGACGCTGAGGCGAAAGTTCCCAGCATTGATCTGCGCATCGAGATCGCCAAGCCGGTGCGCGGCGGTGCCAGTTCGGTCGGTGGTCAAGACAATCGCGCTCGACCCAATGTTGATCCGATCCCCTGGATTCAATTCCACGGGGTTGGCAATGCGAACACTGTTGACGTAGGTCCCGTTTGTCGAACCGCGATCGACAACCTTCCAGACCCCGTCGATGCTAGTCATCAAAGCGTGAGATCGAGATGCGCGCGCATCACCGGTGAGCACGACGTCGTTTTCGAGGCCGCGCCCAATGGTCACCTGCGCGTCGGTCAAGCTGATTGTTCGTACCTGGCCATCGGTGACGACTTCAAGCAGTTCCATCGATCCCCCGTGCGTTGCATGTTCAGCGCGCGGCGCGATCCGACGTTCCTCGGACAAGCGAGCGTCGCTACTCGTCGACACGAATTCTTGCATCGCGGGCACAGGTCCTATCCCCGCGCAACGCCGTCATCTCACATCGTGAGCGTGCCCCTGGTCACTTTCCGGCGAAGTGGTCCTTGTGCTTCTCGATCCACTGCAGAACCGATTCCGCCTTTCGGCCAGTAACTCGTTCGAAGTCATCTGACACCAGTGCGGCGTCTCCGCGGCGCCACGCCCGGTAATGGCACAACACCTGCATCTCACAGGTTTCGCGATCGGGGAAGGCTCCAAACTTTATGACCATGTTGGCGAAGTCGTCGTCGGTCATGTCGTTGTATGGAATCTGCTTGCCTAAGACCTTGGAGAAGTCAGCGGCCACTTGGTACATATCCACTGCGGCCGGGCCGGTGAGCATCACGCTCTCACCGACGAACCCGCCGTCTGAAACAACCTGGGCGGTCGCGTCGGCGACATCTTGCAGGGCAACAAAACCGACCTTTCCATGCCCGCTAGTTCCCGCGATCATTCCGAACTGGATTGCCTTGTTGAGTCCGAGGAACGACGTCTCCATGACGGAGTTCGGACAGATAAGGGTCCACCGCAGTCCCGAGTCCTTTAGATGAGCGATCGACGCTGCGTGTAGTTGACTGAGGTGGTCTCCCCGGTGCTCCACCGCGCCGTGAAGTTTGAGTATTCGGACATCGGCACCGGTCGCGACGACAGCGTCAATCACGTTGATTTCGCGAGTCGCAATGTGCTCGTCCATCGGCGACACCAAGAAGACGTCAGTTACCCCGTCGACCGCGGCGGTCAAACTCGCTGGGTCATCCATGTCACCGCGTACAGCCTCCACGTTATCCGCGTGCACATCGAAGGCATCGAGGTTGCGAACCATCGCCTTCACCTCAACGTCGTCGCGGCCCGCGAGTGAATCGACCAAACCACGACCGAACATGCCGTTGCCGGTGGTAATCATCAGCTTCTTCACGTGAACTCCTACTGACCGCGAGATTCGGGCGTTGCTCACCCTGCCAGCTTCTAGATCCCCGAGCAATCCGGGAGGAGGATTCGCTGGGTAGAGGTCAAAGAGTTGTCAACCGGCGGAGCCTCCGAGCAATGCCGCCGCCTCATCCACGTCGATACGACCGGCTGCAAGATCTTCGAGAACTGCTGCCGTGACAGCTTCGTCTTGTGCGCTCGGTTCCTCGGTCACTACGTTCTCGACTGAGGCCGCAGACTCCTCACCCAAGCCCATCTTTGCGAGTAAGTCCGCCAAGCGTTGCCTAGCAGTTGGATAGGACACTCCTAGATGAGCCTGAACATCGCGCACGTTTCCCCGGCTACGCAGGAACACCTCAAGGACCTCTACGTCGCCAGCATCAAGGCTGCAATATCGACACTGGGCAAAGTGCCCTGACAGCTCGGTTCCGCAACTCGGGCACCCGACCCGCAGGGTGATCAGCTCGTCCGAGCAAACCGGACACGTTGAGGGTGCTCTATACGTTCTGGTCATGACACGCGGACTTCTGCCGCGCCGAGCTTCGAGGTGACGGCGAGAGTCCCAGATCCGCCACCAACCGTCACGGTCTGTGCCACACCCTTCCGCGGCGCTTTGACTACCCCAGCGGCGGTGTGGATCTGAGCAGACCCGAGAGTGCTCTCGACCGTCACCACCACATCTGACCCGGGCAAGACGTTCACCCTGGCCGACCCGAGTTCGGATGTGACTGTGGAATGGCCAACGAACTGCCACTCAACTTCGGCGCTGCCGCTGGCAACAGACAGATTCATGGGTCCTGCCCCACCGGTCAACTTGGCTGCACCCGCTTCGACCCCAACGGCGACCGGCGCACGCACCCCGCTTAGCTCCAACGACCCAGCCATGTTCAGCACCTCGAGCGGCAAGTCTGGATTCACTCGCACGCGAAGCAATGTGCCAGCACGCGTGCCAGCATCCACCCATTTCATGAAAGCGGACCGCGGGGCCTCCGCCGTGTATTCACCCTGACTCAAATCTGAGGTAATCAGGAGTTGGTCGCCAATCTGCTCGACTCGGTGGGGACCTTCGGCAACTGCCGTCGCAACTGTCGGATCGGCAAGGATCGTTAGTCTCACCGCGCTTCCGCGAACTGCTATTCGCTTCACCACTCTTGGTTCTTCCTCAGGCGGACCACCGGCCGCGGCCGCGCGCTCAGACATCAGGATTTGGGCCTCCTCAGGTGAGATCGTCCCTGAGGCCACGTCATTAAGAATGCTGCGGAGATCTGAAGTCATGCCAAAATGGTAAGCCGGAATTGCTATTAGTGCAACTTCCGATTTCACTGTAGTAGATGAAGGCGCTATTCTTCCTCTTCGGCTTCCTCACCATGAGGGTGGTGCTTGATGTCCTCTTCGTGGCGGCGCTCGTCTTGGCTTTCGTCTTGTGGACCGTGGGGCATCTGCAACTCCTGACTGCTGAATGGGTGGGTCCCTGCATTCTCGGGC
>DMNR01000047.1:0-2119 GCA_003452655.1 Actinomycetota bacterium
ACAGTCGCAGTCGTGGGTTCTGGCCCCGCTGGCCTGGCGGCGGCACAGCAGCTTGCCCGTGCCGGACACACAGTGGCGGTCTACGAACGCGATGACCGCATCGGGGGTCTCCTGCGGTACGGCATTCCCGAATTCAAGATGGAAAAGGTTCATCTGAACCGGCGCCTGCAGCAGATGGAAGCCGAAGGCGTCAAGTTCCGCGCTGGCATGAATGTTGGTGTTGATGTGACCGGCGAAGATCTGCGTCGGCGTTACGACGCCGTCGTCTTGGCCGTCGGAGCTACCGAAAGACGCGATCTGTCAGTCGCAGGTCGTGAGCTCGATGGAGTTCACCAAGCGATGGACTACCTGCCGCTGGCGAACCGAGTGTGTGAAGGCGACAGTGACACCGTTGCCATCGACGCGGCTGGAAAGCACGTAGTCGTGATTGGTGGGGGAGACACCGGAGCTGACTGCCTCGGGACCGCCACCCGGCAGGGCGCGGCATCCGTCACGCAGCTCGAGATCATGCCTCGCCCGCCCGAGGAGCGCCCCAGCGCGCAGCCTTGGCCGACCTACCCCATGACCTACCGGGTTTCCTCGGCTCACGAGGAGAACGGCGACCGCGTCTACTCGGTGAATACCACTGCGTTCATCGACAATGGTGAGGGAAACGTGGGTGCGCTCGAATTGACCGAAGTCGAGTTCGTCGACGGTCAGTTCAGTCCAGTCGAAGGTGGCATCCGCCAGCTGAAGGCTGATCTGGTGCTGTTCGCAATGGGCTTCACAGGACCCGAACGAGGGCCACTGATCGATCAGTTAGGCCTGGAGCTCGACGGTCGCGGAAACATCGTGCGCGCCAACAACTACGAGACGAATGTTGACGGGGTATTCGCCGCCGGCGATGCTGGTCGCGGTCAGAGCTTGATCGTCTGGGCGATTGCCGAAGGCCGTGCCGCGGCCGCCGGAGTTGATGCCTACCTCACGGGGTCGACCAATCTGCCCGTTCCGATCCCACCGACCGCTCGCCCGTTGGTGGTCTAGGCATGCGTCGGGCAAAGATCGTCTGCACGTTGGGACCGGCCACTGCCGCGCCTGGTGTACTTGAGCAACTCGTCTCTGCAGGGATGGACGTGGCGAGAATCAACCTCAGCCACGGTGAATACCGCGATCATCAGGCCGCTATCGATGCTGTCCGCCATGCCACCGACGTGACTGGGCGGGGAGTGGCAGTCCTTGCCGACCTGCAAGGTCCGAAGATTCGCCTCGGCCGGTTTCGGGACGGACCCGTCAAGCTCGAGGTTGGCGCGACCTTCACCATTACGACCGAAGCCTGCGAAGGTGACGTCAACCGATGTTCGACGACGTACGCCGGAATGGCTGACGATGTTCGCGCGGAAGATCTCCTCCTCGTTGACGACGGGAAGATCCTGCTACGCGTGGATCGGGTGGAAGGTAACGACATCGTCACTGAGGTCCTTGAGGGAGGCATCGTCTCGGACAACAAGGGCATCAACATGCCTGGCGTTGGAGTAAGCGTCCCGGCGCTGGCCGAGAAGGACATTGAGGACCTGCGCTGGGCCCTGCGTGCGGGAACCGATTTGGTTGCTCTGTCCTTCGTCCGTAGCGCTGCCGACATCGCCGACGTTCACGCCGTGATGGACGAGGTCGGAATCCGGGTCCCCGTGCTAGCGAAGATCGAGAAGCCACAGGCCGTCGACAACCTCGCAGATATCATCGCGGCATTCGACGGTGTGATGGTGGCGCGAGGCGACCTAGGTGTTGAACTTCCTATCGAGCAAGTGCCGCTCGTTCAGAAGTTGGCGATTTCGATGTGTCGCAACGTGGGCAAGCCGGTGATCGTCGCGACTCAGATGCTCGACTCAATGGTCACAGCGCGACGTCCAACCCGTGCTGAGGCCTCCGACGTTGCAAATGCCGTGCTCGATGGTACTGATGCCTTGATGCTCTCTGCGGAAACCAGCGTGGGTGACCACCCCGTGACCGTCGTTGAGACGATGGCGCGAATCATTCGACACGTCGAGGAACAGAGCCTGACTGAACTGCCTCAGGTCGCTGAGACGAAAGTTGGTTCGACTGCCCGGGCATTGACTCGAGCCGCGTGCCAGGTTGGCGCCGC
>DMNR01000047.1:2240-8017 GCA_003452655.1 Actinomycetota bacterium
GCGCGGCATCGTTCTCCCATTCCGTTGGTTGCGTTCACTCCTAGCCAACGCGTGCGTTCGCAACTTTCCCTGGTCTGGGGTGTGGAGACATTCTTGACCCCCCACGCGGAGACTACTGACGAAATGGTGCAGTTAGTCGACAACGAACTACTCGCTCTGCGGCGGTGTGAACCAGGCGATCGTGTTGTCGTGGTCGCTGGCGTTCCACCGGGAGTCGCCGGAACCACCAACGGAATGCGGGTCCACATCATGGGAACGCAAGAGGTAGACCGCAAGCAGTAGGCGTCCCGGTCCGATCTTGGGGGCAGTGCTTGCTACTCCATCGCCCTACGGGCTTCTGGATTAAGCACGCCCCAGGCGATGAGTTGTTCCGCCAGCAGACTTGGGGATTCGTCGTAGATGACGGCGAGGGTTCGCAAGTCGTCTTGGCGGATCGACAGGATTCGGCCGTTGTAGTCGCCACGTTGTGCCTGGATCGCAGCGGCGTAGCGCGCGAGTGGTCCTGCCTTCTCTGCCGGCACCTGGCCAAGTCGTTCGAGGTCCAGGACTAGACGAGGGGGTGGCTCGGCGGCCGGGGCTGGTGCAGCATCGGGAAGCAACTCTGACACGGGCACGCTGTAGAAGTCGGCGAGCTCAGCGAGCTTCTGGACGGTGACAGCACGGTCTCCGCGCTCGTAGGAGCCGACAACGACGGCCTTCCAGCGTCCACCGGAGCGTTCTTCGACTCCGTGCAAACTCAGGCCTTGCTGCTGGCGGATGGCTCGAAGCTTGGCACCAAGTGCCTTCGCGTAATCGCTGGCCATCTCACCCCCTGGTGGTCTCGTCGTGATCGTTTGGACTCGCGGGGCAGACGTTACGGAGCGTGACGACTGGTACGCAACTTGGGGGCACCAATTGGCCGGATTTCTCAATCGAATGCTCCATCGGCCACCGCAGATCGGCGTGGCAAGGCAAAGACAGCGTCAAATGCGGGTCGCCGCAACTAGTCGCCACGGGTCGTTGGTAGCCTGACACGTGTTGCACGACGTCCTTTAAGCACCGTCCCGTGAGGCGGAGAAGGGGGTTCGCGCGTGAATTCACCGCGGGTTCGCACGGTCTTCGAAGCCGAAGACATTGACCGAGTTCTGACTCGGATTTCCCACGAGATCATTGAGCGCGCCAAGGGCGCGGAGAATCTCGTCCTCCTTGGCATCCAATCGCGCGGAGTGCCACTCGCACGTCGGATCGGCTCCAGGATTTCCAAGTTCGAAGGGATCGACGTCCCCGTCGGCGCTCTTGATATCACCATGTATCGCGATGATTTGAGACTTCGACCAGCACGCGCATTGGAGGCTACTGCACTCCCAGATGTGGGAATCGACGGTCGTACGGTCGTCCTCGTAGATGACGTTCTCTTCTCTGGTCGAACGGTCAGAGCTGCGCTGGACGCGCTCAATGAACTTGGACGTCCGCGCGTGGTCAGGCTCGCCGTACTCGTTGATCGTGGGCACCGGGAACTCCCGATTCGGGCGGACTATGTGGGGAAGAACCTGCCGACATCGCTGAAGGAGGCCGTCCGCGTCAAGCTGACCGAGATCGATGGGGAAGATGCCGTCACGCTGTCGTCGGTACCCGACTCGCCGCGTGGTGGGCCTGGACCAGCAGGAGATGCCGCGTGAACAAACACCTGCTGTCGGCCGGCGATCTCTCCAGGAATGACGCTCTCCTCGTCCTCGATACGGCAGCTCAACTGGCTCAAGTTGCCGACCGACCAGTCAAGAAGCTGCCGACTCTTCGCGGGAGGACGGTGGTCAACCTCTTCTTTGAGGACTCGACTCGGACCAGAATCTCTTTCGAAGCGGCGGCCAAACGACTCTCGGCCGATGTGATCAACTTCAGTGCTAAAGGGTCGAGCGTTTCCAAAGGGGAGAGCCTGAAGGACACCGCTCTCACGCTTGAAGCCATGGGTGCAGATGCGGTTGTGGTTCGCCACGGTTCAAGCGGTGCACCACATCGGCTCGCCAATTCGGGCTGGATCGGTGGCAGCGTCATCAACGCTGGCGACGGTACCCACGAACACCCCACACAGGCGCTGCTTGATGCTTTCACCCTGCGCGAGAAGCTAGCCGGCGGTGAAGGAGACCTCGCTGGAAAGAAGGTCACGATTGTCGGCGATGTCCTCCATAGTCGGGTTGCCCGATCAAATGTCCTCTTGCTTTCGACGCTCGGTGCCGATGTCACCCTCGTTGCACCGCCGACCCTGCTGCCCGTGGGGGTTGAAACCTGGCCGTGCAAGGTCTCGTACGACCTTGACCCAGTGGTGCCGGATTCCGATGCAGTGATGATGCTCAGGGTCCAGCTAGAGCGGATGACGGACTCCTACTTCCCGACGGCTCGCGAATACAGCAGGCGTTACGGCCTTGATAACCACCGCATGTCAATGCTTCGCGAGGAGTCCATCGTGATGCACCCGGGTCCCATGAACCGTGGGATGGAGATCACTGCTGACGTGGCCGACTCGCGACGGTCGGTGATCGTGGAACAGGTCGCCAACGGCGTGAGTGTTCGCATGGCCGTCTTGTACCTCCTCCTCGGGGGCTACTCCCCAGCGCAAGCCGAAGCCGAACAGACCGTGGAAGGAAGCTGATGTCCCGCCTCGTCATTTCTGGCGCCTCGATCCTGAATCGGGCCCCCGCCGACATCGTTGTTGCTGGCGACAGGATTGTTGAAGTCGGCAAGCCTGGTAGCGCTGACACTTCCGGGGCGCGGGTGATTGATGCCGATGGGCTGATCGCGCTGCCCGGCTTTGTTGACCTGCATACCCACTTACGCGAACCTGGCCGTGAGGACGCCGAGACCGTTGAGACGGGTACTCGCGCTGCCGCGCTCGGTGGATTCACCTGCGTCCACGCAATGGCCAATACCGAGCCAGTTGCGGATACGGCAGGCGTGGTCGAGCAGGTTTGGCGCCTTGGCAAAGAGGCAGGGTGGTGCGAGGTCCGGCCAGTCGGCGCTGTGACCGTCGGTCTGTCCGGAACACATATGGCGGAGTTGGGTGCGATGGCCGCCTCAGCGGCGCAAGTTCGGCTCTTCTCCGACGATGGCAAGTGCGTGGACGATGCAGTGATCATGCGGCGCGCACTTGAGTACGTGAAGGCCTTTGACGGAGCCATTGCCCAACACGCCCAGGAACCGCGCCTCACTGAAGGTGCGCAGATGAATGAAGGCGTGCTGTCGGGAACGCTGGGCCTGCGTGGTTGGCCGGCGGTCGCGGAAGAGGCGATCATCGCCAGGGATGTTCTGCTCACGCAGCACGTCAACAGTCGGCTACATGTGTGCCATGTGTCGACGGCTGGATCCGTTGAGCTGATCCGCTGGGCCAAGTCAAAGGGCATCAACGTGACTGCGGAGGTCACTCCTCACCACCTGCTGCTCACCGATGAACTTGCGCGCAGCTACGACCCCCATTTCAAAGTGAATCCGCCGCTGCGAACCACGGAAGACGTGTTGGCGCTGCGAGAGGGATTGGCGGACGGAACGATCGATGCTGTTGCCACTGACCATGCGCCGCATCCCTCAGAGGACAAAGAGTGCGAATGGAGTGCCGCGGCGTTCGGCATGTTGGGCCTTGAGACGGCGCTATCGGTCGTCATCGAGTCCATGGTCAATACCGGCCTGCTTGACTGGGCAGGCGTGGCAGACCGCATGTCGGTACGTCCGGCAGCGATCGGGCGGGTCAAAGACCAAGGTGGGCTTCTGGAGCCTGGGCAGCCAGCCCACGTGACTCTCGTGGACGAATCCGTGTCCTGGACCGTTCGCCCAGAAGAACTCGCGAGCAGGAGTCGGAACACGCCCTACCGCGAGCGTGTTCTCCCAGGCCGGGTAGTACACACCATTTTCAATGGCAAGCCCACCGTGATTGACGGCCGGACCGAGCGGGTGCACTGATGTCGCGTCTCCTGCTCGTGCTCATCGTCGTGGCGGTCATCGCACTGGCGTTGTGGGCGATGTCTCGCAGTTGGCGTCGACGTGTTGCTGCTGGCGCGAATATTCCACCGCTGCCCAGTCCCGCGGAGCTAGCTGGCGACGGTGCCGTCACGGTTTCGCATGCCACCTACTTGGGGACGGTGACAGGCGAGCATTGGCTTGACCGAGTCGCCGCGCAAGGCCTCGGACATCGTGGACCGGCATCCGTTGCGGTGTCCAGCGATGGCCTCATGATCGATCGTGTCGGCACAGATGTGCTGCAGATCCCGCGCCACGCGATCTCGGACGTCGTGCTTGGACGTGGGCTCGCGGGTCGGGTGTATGGCAAGGAGGGCGTCATCATCGTCTCTTGGACATGGGGTGAAGTGCCGTTGCAGACGGGCATCCGGATCCCAGATGAGCAGGGGCGTGCAGCGATCTTTTCCGCCTTGGCACAATTGCCGAGCGGGCAGCAATGGGGCGGCAGCAATCGCTTCGAAACCCCAATTGGGGAGGGGTAGAAAGTGACATCACAGCGCACACGGAGTCCAGGTCTGCTGGTACTCGAGGACGGGCGGGTGTTTCGGGGGAAGTCGTTCGGCGCATCAGGAAGCGCATTCGGCGAGGCCGTCTTTGCCACGGGTATGTCCGGCTATCAGGAGACACTCACCGATCCCTCGTACCAACGCCAGATCGTGGTGATGACTGCCCCACACATTGGCAACACCGGGATGAACGACGAGGACGAGGAATCGCGACGGATTTGGGTATCGGGATTTGTGGTCCGCGACCCCAGCCGAATCGCCAGTAACTGGCGTTCGCAGCGAACTCTCAACGACGACCTTGAGGAGAACGGCGTCGTGGGTGTCAGCGACATCGACACACGGGCGCTGACCCGGCACTTGCGCGATCGCGGTGCCATGCGCGCGGGTGTCTTCGCCGGTGCCGACGCCCAGCGTCCCGTGGCAGAACTGATTGCCGCCGTGGGGGCCAGTCCGGCCATGGCAGGTGCAGACCTGTCCGCTGAGGTGACTACGCAGGCCGCGTACACGGTCGCGGCACATGGGCAGCGTCGATTCCGAGTCGCGGCCATTGACCTCGGGATCAAGGCCATGACCCCGCAAATGATGGCTGCACGAGGGATTGAGGTCGTGGTCCTACCTGCGGATACAACGCCGGAGCAGCTCTCTGCACTCGACCTTGACGGACTCTTTCTCTCGAACGGTCCGGGCGACCCGGCGACCGCTGATGGTCCGGTCGGGCTGGTCCGTTGGGCCCTCGGACAACGTCTGCCGGTGTTTGGGATTTGCTTCGGCAACCAGATTCTTGCCCGCGCGCTTGGGTACAGCACGTACAAGCTCCAGTTCGGCCATCGCGGAATCAACCAGCCAGTCATGGATCTCTCGACCGGCAAGGTCGAGATCACCTCGCAGAACCACGGCTTTGCGGTGCAGGCACAACCCGGCGAGGTCATCGAAACAGAGTTCGGTCGTGCCCGTGTCAGTCACCTTGGGCTCAACGACAATGTGGTCGAGGGTGTGGAGTGCCTCGACGTCCCCGCCTTCTCCGTTCAGTACCACCCGGAAGCGGCTGCAGGTCCGCACGATTCCGCCTACCTATTCGATCGCTTCGTCGACCTCATGACACAGACCACTGCGAAGGAAGGGAGCTGACTCATGCCTCGCCGCGATGACATCAACAGCGTGCTCGTGATCGGTTCCGGACCGATCGTCATTGGCCAAGCTTGCGAGTTTGACTACTCGGGGACCCAGGCGTGCCGCATCCTTCGTGACGAAGGTATTCGGGTAATCCTGGTCAACAGCAACCCGGCG
>DMNR01000309.1:0-1446 GCA_003452655.1 Actinomycetota bacterium
GGCCGAGATCGCGCGACTCATCGAAGTCAGCAAGAACTCGCTAGCGCAGTCCCTTGAGCTTCGGGGTCAAGTCAAGAAGCAATATGAAGAACTCCAGGCGCGGCTCATGGCGGCTTCGGGTATCGCGAATGCCAAGGGAACAGGCCGCAATGCGCAACAGGCATTGGCATGGGCCATGAAGTGGGTCGGTGGCGGGTCGCGGTATGACGGTCTTTGCCTCGGCTTCGTCGACGATGCCTACGACCCCAAGGGCGGCCGGATGCCGACCGCCATTTCGCAGTGGTACCGGGCAAAGCGCGCTGGCGTCGCGCACCCGGGCGATCGCACACCGCCGGTCGGTGCCCAGATGTTCTGGTGGAGTGGCAACGCTGCTCGCCACATCGGCATGTACGCCGGTGGTGGCATGGTGATCACCACTGGGGCGTTCGGCGGCCGGGTTGGTCTGCGGACTCAGGAAGATATGGATGCTTGGGGCCCGTACCTCGGCTGGGCAGACGCCTACTACGACTGAGTCCCACCCGATGTGATGAATAACCGGTTGCCGTTTCACCTCGCGTGATGTTCCATGGTGTCACGAGGACAACCGGGGGATCTGCACAATGGCATCAGCTGACCTGATCGGCTACATCTCTGCCGCCCTGTTGATGTTCATGTCGATTCCCCAAACTATTCGTGCGTACCGGTCCGGGACTGCAGGGGTCTCTGCGGTCACGTGGTGGACGATCGCCGTCGCGATCTCCATGTGGTTGGTCTACGGAATCCGGACAGATTCAACGGTCATTGTGGTCGCGAACGTCGCGTCGTTGAGTGCAACCGCTGCCATGCTTCTGGTGCTCACCCACGCCTCGGTTGATCGTTGGGTTGCGCCTGCATTAGTGATCTTCAGCGTGCTGGCGCTGGTTGTCACAGCGGCGCTGTTCGTGCCGCTACTGCTCGTCGTTGCCGCGGCAGTCTGCCTGCCAATCGTGAGCCGGGTGCCGCAACTTCGGCAGTCCTTCTCCAACTATCGAACTGGCAGTCGAACGTCGCTATCACGACTGACGTGGATTCTGGCTGCGGCCGGCCAGTTCGGCTGGCTGATCTACGGCCTGATCTTGGGTGACCCAGCTCTGATCACGGTCAATGTGGTCTGCGTCGCGATGGCGATCGCACTCGTCGCAGCAGACATCGCGAATCCCGGTAACCGTGAGCCGCGCGTCGATGACGCGATCATGACGGTGTCGCAGACACCTGCGCTCGATCGCTAAATCGTGCTTCACCCGCTCGAACCTAGGACACTGAAGATCCGTTAGTCATTCAGTGTGGGGAGAAGCGGTGGGCGAGGAAGGCGAGCGGGATTTCAACCGAAACCCGGATCACCAATTTGTCCAGGTGCCGCCAATTCCGCAGCGTGCTGAAGACCCCACGGTCGCAAGCGGACGGTTGGTTGTCGCGCTCGTGGTGGCG
>DMNR01000309.1:1642-4136 GCA_003452655.1 Actinomycetota bacterium
TTTGAAGCGATCGCCGCGATGATGTCGATCAGTCCGCGCCGGAACTTGCTCAGCCGCTACCGCAACCCCGACGCAGGTATGCCTGAGCCCGGAGCGGTGCGCATCACGATTCTTGTCCCTGCGCACAACGAGGAGTTCTCACTCCCAGTGACGCTGGCTGCGCTGAAGAAGCAAACTCGCGCGCCGGATCGCGTGATCGTCGTCGCTGACAACTGCACCGACCGTACTGTCGCGATCGCCCACGAGATGGGCTACGAAGCGATCGAAAGTGTCGACAACGTGCACAAGAAGGGCGGCGCGCTCAACCAGGCGTTGGCGTTGGTTCTGCCCGATTGTGATGCCTCGGACGTCATCATGATCATGGATGCCGACACGAGCCTGAGTCCGCGATTCCTTGAGGTCGGTGGGCAACGGCTGTCCGAAGACCCTGAGCTCACGGCGGTTGGCGGAGTTTTCTACGGCGAAGATGGCGACGGCCTGATCGGTCAGTTCCAGCGGAATGAGTACACGCGGTATTCCCTCCAGATTCGATCGCGACACGGGCGAGTCTTCGTGCTGACGGGGACGGCGACGATGTTCCGCGCCGATGCACTACTTGATGTCGCTGCCGCCCGCGGCGTATTCATTCCAGGCGACACGGGCAATGTCTACGACACAGCCGCTCTGACCGAGGACAACGAACTCACTTTGGCGCTGAAGTCGCTCGGCGCAACGATGACATCTCCGATCGAGTGCATGGTGACCACCGAGATCATGCCGACCTGGCGCGACCTGTGGACTCAGCGCAAGCGGTGGCAGCGTGGCGCTCTTGAAAACTTGAGTGCCTACGGAATCACTCGGGCAACAATTCGTTACTGGGGGCAACAGGTCGGGATTGGCTATGGCACCGTCGCGCTGAACCTGGCGATTCTGCTTATGTTGATCACAGTGTTAGCGGTCGACCAGTGGATCTGGTTCCCGTTCTGGGTCTTCGTGGGTTTGATCTTCGTCGCGGAGCGGGTTATCACCGTCTGGCGCGGTGGTTGGAAGGCGAGGCTGCTTGCCGCCGCGCTGTTCCCTGAGCTCGCCTACGACGTATTCCTGCAGATCGTGTTCGTGAAGTGTTTGATCGACATTGCGTTAGCCAAGCGGACAACCTGGGGCCACGTCCAACACCTTGAATCAGGTGGCTCGCCATGACCCGCGGCATGTGTGGAATCGTGCTGCCCGAAAGTGTGCTGACCTCGCAGTGGTTCATCCTGCTTGCCACCGTCGTCGCCTTCAACACCGTTGTCTATCTTGGCCTCACTTTGGCCAAGCTCATTCCACTCCCGAAACAATTCCACCCAAGTCGGGTGCGTCGCTGGCTTAAGGCCGGCGGCATCGAGATCGATGAGGACTCCGCCATGGAAGATATTCCAGCTCGCGTGTTGCCCGAGACCGCGAATCCGTACGAAAACCTGCGGCGCGGCATCGCCAAGCGGGATATCCCACAGGCCTTTGCTCTGGTCGGTGGCCTGATCATCCTGTTGTCGATGGCAGCGTTCATCACCAATGTCGAGAATCGCACCTACGGGGCATTGCTGGAGTTGGTAGTTGGCCTTGCCTTCTTGCTGATCTCGCAGATTCTTGGCCGCCGCGACTTCCGCGCTCGGGCCGTCATGTGGACGTGGGCTCTTTCCTGTGTGGTGCTGGTGGGAGTACTTTCTTTGGAGGCAGTCCGAGCTCAGTCGCAGACTCCAATTGCCTACGCATTGATCGTCTTGACTGCGTTCGCGCCGGTGACCTTGGCCTGGCGCCCGTCGATCGTTGCTGCGGAGATCATGTTCGGGATCGTGATCATCGCGAGCCTTCGGGTTGATGGCAACGAGGATGCTCGATTGATCGTCACAGCATTCGCCGCGATCATCGTCAGCTTCACGCTGCTGCGGTTGCGGCTTGTCTCGCTGGATGCGCTCAGCGATGAACGCGCGAAATCCGAAGCGCTCGCGTCGACCGATGTGTTGACTGGGCTGCTGACTCGAAATGGGCTGCTCAGCCTGATGCCAGGGATGGCGGGCATCGCTGAACGCGTCAATGACGAAGTGTGTGTCATGTACTTCGACATAAATGATTTGGAGAAGGCCAACAATGAGTACGGCGTGAACTATGGCGATGACGTTCTGCGTGGGGTTGCGAAGTCGATCCAGGAACAGGTGCGCGTTGGTGACCTCGTCGCTCGCTGGGCCGGTGATGAATTCCTCGTTGCCGGCCTCGGGGGACGCCCTGATGCAGAGGCTTTGGCACACCGAATCCAGGAGGCAGTTCGCAGGACTGGCGTCAATCTTGGCCGTTGGCCAACGACATTGAAGGTTGGTACGGCTGCGGGAGATCCGCGTGAGACAACGTTCGAGTTGTTGCTCGAACAGGCCCAGGCTCAGGCTATCGGCAGAGCTGGATCGTCATTTAGCAGCGTTGAGGGTCACTCTTAGGCCGCCAGCACGAGCTGAATGGATGAATGCCGGTTGCTTTCGGA
>DMNR01000229.1:0-495 GCA_003452655.1 Actinomycetota bacterium
GAATCCTCGAACATCTGGGATGGCATCGCGTTGGGCCACGATCGATCCGTTCGACAAACGAACAACCGCGTCGTAGGTCCCCATTTCGGCAAACAACCCGTGTGCTGCAGCCGCCGGCACGTCGCTGTTGACTTCGAAAACAGCACGAGCGGCGAGTACTGGCTTGCGGTGGAATGCCCGCCCTGGTCCACTCTTGCGGTCAACCTTGGCCTGGATGTCGCCGATCGCATCGGCGAACTGCCGGTGCCGACGATCTTCGCCGGGCGAGATGACCTCCACCCAGTCCCTGCTCGGCTCTTGATGCTGGTCACTCACAAGTAACTCCTCGCACGGTTGATTGGTTGGGTGGAAAGACTTCGTCACACACTTGGGGTCGTCCGCTGGTTAGTGTGAACCGGTGACCAACTCCAATAACGTACCTGCAGGTGCCGGTGTCGATCCGGCTATTGAGATTACTGCCGATGGACCCATCAAGGTTGTCGGGCCGGTCAGAAT
>DMNR01000229.1:765-4195 GCA_003452655.1 Actinomycetota bacterium
GTCGTAGGCGGTGTCGGCCTAGTTATCAGGGATGATCGGCAGCTCTGTATGCATGCCAAGTTCTGCTTCTACGAGGAAGGCAACGTCTGGAAGCAGGCTGACGAAACTGGCGATGATCAGGTTCGGGCCGCTGTCGTGGCGATGGTCGAGCGTTGTCCGTCCGGCGCATTGACATTGCGCATCGACGGCGAGGCTGATGACTTCGAAGGTGACACGCGCCCAACTGTTGCAGTCATCGATGACGGCCCCTTGTGGGTGATCGGCGCAATCCCGATTACCCTCGCCGACGGCTCGGAGTTGGAGCCGCGGAATCGGGTGACGCTATGTCGCTGCGGTCAATCGGCGGCCAAGCCTCTGTGCGATGGCGCGCATTCCAAGGCTGGATTTCGCGATGCCGCAGGCTGAACGAGGGGTCGCCCCGGCAATCGGTCGGCATTAGTTGTTGACTTCGAAGAAGTCGATGATCTGAGCCTGCGCGCGTTCGGAGTCGGGCTCGGTATACACGCAGACATGAGTGCCAGGTGTCATCCACTCAAGGACTGAATCCGCAATCTCTGATGCGGCGAACTCGCTGTGTTCAGGGAGTACATCGCGGTCATTGCGTCCATGGATGAGCAGCGTTGGACACGAGATTCTGCTCAACTCCAGATCAGCGATTGCCGCGAAGTTCGCCATATCGTTGCGAATGCCATCACGGTGTGGCGGCAGTCGACTCGCGCCCTCGGCCATCGACAGGATGACATTGCGCTTGAGTTCATCGGCCATGACCGATTCGGTGAGCGACTTGAGCGCAGGCTTTGTCAGTGTGCCTTCGGCAGCCAGGGTTGCCGATACGAAACTCTTGGGTGCGATGCGCGCATATCGCTGAAGCAGCCAGTTACCAAACCGCGTCTCGAATGCGAACCGTTCAAAGAAGGAGTCATCCCAGTGATCCTCCTTGCTAACTGCGGCAAGAGTGACTAGTGCCTTGATACGACGAGGGTGCCGAGCGGCCAACCGATATGTCGACGGTCCCCCACCGGACCAGCACATCAATGCGAAGCGATCGATGCCCAGGCCAGACATGAGGGCGGCATGAGCATCAGCCTGTGCGTCGATGCTTGCGTTCGCTTCAGTCAAGGCAGTGCCACGGTAGCCGGGTCGCGATGGTGTGATGGCGCGAAATCCGGCTGCCACCAAGAAGTCAGCGAGTTGGGCGCCCTGGTCCGCTCCGCCTGGGCTGCCGTGGACGACCAATACCGGCAGACCAACTCCGCGATCCAAGTACGCAATATCGCCAAACGCTGTTGTCATCGTCGATACGGTGCCGTATGGCATGAGACTCCCGAATCATCAAGGTTGTGCCTCACGCACGTCGCGCTCGCGACTCGCAAGGTCTTCTGAGTATGCCCGATGTTCTCCGGCAGAGACACAGGGTGACAGTGGAACCGTGTCTGGTGGCTGTTTATCCAAAGCACACGATGAATGGCAAGTCCCTGACCGCCGCCACCTAACTCCGCGTCGCCGGAGTGCGTGGTGTTCCCGACTCTCCCGGCCAAATGTGGCCTTGGATACTCCTGCGGGCGGACGGTGTTATTCACAACTTGCCGTTGTGTTAAACATTGCAGAGGCCATATCAGGCCCACCCTCTGCGAAGGAATCAACTCATGGGACCGATTTCTCGGTTTGCTGTCCGGAAGCCATGGATCGCCATTGGCGCCTGGATCATCATCCTGATTGCCATCTTTGGTGGTGCTAGCAAGTTCGCCGGCGCCTACAACGACTCGTTCAGCCTGCCTGACACTGAGTCGACGAAAGCGCAAGAGGTGCTCGCGCAGAAGTTCGGCGGGTTTGCGAGCAACGCAAACGCGAACATTCTGTTTTCGCCCAAGACCGGCACGATTCAGCAACCTTCGGTGAAGTCGTCTATCGACCAGCTCGAGGCAAAGGTCAAGCAGATCGGGTCCGTTGCGACCGTTGAGTCGCCATACACGACACCAGGTGCTGCCCAGCGAGGTCTGATAAGCCCGAATGGTGAAGTTGGGCGAATGCAGGTCACCTTCAAGGTTCCCGACAATGAGGTCCCGCAGGCAGACGTCAAACAGTTAGTTACTGATGTCCAGGCAGCGAACACCCCTGAACTAGAGGTCGGCGTCGGCGGGCAGGTCGTCGACTTCGCGAGCAGTGAACCGCCCGCGAGCGAAGGCATCGGCGTCCTCGTTGCAATCGTGATTCTGCTGATCATGTTCGGTTCGATTGTCGCTGCTGGTCTGCCGATTCTGACCGCACTGATTGGACTCGGTGCAGGTATCTCCCTGGTCACGCTGGCGGCAAACGTAGTCAATATCGCGACCTTCGGTCCAACACTGGCAGCAATGATCGGGCTCGGCGTCGGTATCGACTACGCGCTCTTTGTTATCAACCGGTACCGGCAGGCCGTTCTCGTTGGCCGAGAGCCAAAGGACGCCGCCCTCGAGGCCGTCAACACGGCAGGGCGAGCAGTGGTGTTCGCTGGGACCACCGTGGTTATCGCGCTCGGCGGGCTCTTCGTTCTTCGCTTGAGCTTCATGAACGGCTTGGCCATTGGCGCTGGAATCACCGTCATCACAGTGATGTTCACGGCTGTCACGCTGTTGCCGGCCGTCTTGTCTCTGCTCGGACGCAAGTCGTTTGCCTGGAGGATGCCTTGGGCGCGCAAGCCGAAGGCGACCCCGGAGGGCAAGGGATTTGCCAAGTACGGCGCGACCTTGCAGAAGCGCCCCTGGCTGTTCGGGTCGCTGGCTCTGCTGTTCATGATCGTGTTGGCAATCCCGATGTTCAGCATGCGTTCTGGTTTCCCCGACGCGGGGGGACGACCTGAGGGCAACACCACCCGGATCGCTTACGACCTGACAACCGAGGGCTTCGGTGCAGGCGCGAATGGTCCATTCCTCGTGGTCGTCGAAATGCCGAGCGCGGCCTCCGTGCCTGCGGCTAATGCGTTGTCGCAGCAGTTGGCAAAGACCCCCGGAGTCGCAACTGCATCCCCAGTTATCCCTGGAACCCCGGCGGTGACCCCGGATGGCACGACCGCCATCATTCAGGTTCAACCAACAACCGGACCACAGGATCAGGCGACCAGCGACCTCCTAGAGAACCTGAGGACGAATGTCATCCCGGCGGCAACGGCCGGCACCGGGCTCACGGCTTACGTCGGCGGATCCACCGCTGTCGTTGACGACTTCAGTCAAGTCTTGTCCGACGCTTTGCCGCTGTTCCTCGCGGTCGTCGTGGGACTCGGATTCCTGGTGTTGGTCCTGCTGTTCCGGTCGCTCGTCATTCCGCTGACAGCGGCTGTGACCGCCCTGCTCAGCTTTGGCGCCGCACTCGGAATCACCGTGTTCGTGTTCCAGTGGGGATACCTGACCGACATATTCGGCGTGACAGGAACCGGGCCGATCCTGCCCTTCCT
>DMNR01000450.1 GCA_003452655.1 Actinomycetota bacterium
GGTGGCCAACAGCGCGAACGGGATGCGTGTGGGGGAGTTGTCAATGGCGCCGCTTCTACGAGCGATGTACGAGAGCTCGAGACGAGGTTCATCAATTTCATTCGGCGACAGGGCAACCCGGAAGTGGCGGACAGTCTCCCACTTGCCGCTGTCCCTCAAGGCGGCCTCGGACGAACCCCTCGCCGGGGTCAGGGTCTTCGTTACGGGCTCCTGGCTCGGCGTCCATCCCTGCGCCAGAAGCGTCCTCGCCTCCGCTTGTCTGATGTCTAAGGTCTGCGATTTGTGAGAGGTCCCCGTCGGCGCCCTAAACGAATGCATGCTGTGATGCGGCCGAAGGGCAAGTTCCAGTGACGCACTCGTGTACTCGGTCGGCTGGGTGGGATCCACGGGCGACGCGTAGGCCAGGGTGATATGAAGTTGCAGCCTGTCGCTGGCCCGTGCCGGGACGGGAAGTTGGTAACCCAGAAGGTCTCCTCTCGTGATCTCGTCGACATAGAGGACGTGCGCTTCGGATGGCGCGCATTCCAAGAACTCGTCGTAACTCAGTGGCTGGCGACCGTACCCCACCTCGTCCCGCAGTTTGATGTGCTGCCGCGGTCGTTCGGCGAAGTGAGTGGCGAAGGCACGCAAGACACTGCTATTGGCGCGAGGAAGCCGGGTGACAAGTTCCGCCAAGGCATGCGTAGTCACCGGAGCGCTGAAACTCGTTCCGGTCGCCTCCAAGAAGCTACCGTCAGCGCGGAGAACGTCAAAAGTTCGACTTGGCGTGCCACCAAACTGAACACCCAGTGGCTGCACCCGAGACCCGTGCCGTCCAGGGCCCATAGACGAATACGGAGCCCGCGCCCACGGCGCGTCAGGGGTCGGAGCATCGCACGCGCCGACCGCCATCCCGTTCGCCATGTCCGCAGGAACCTGAACACGGTGCAAACCGGTGGCCCGGTCGGCTTCTCCGTCGTTTCCGGCCGCGACCACAAATAGCACGTCCCTTTCCCACGCGAGGTGGTCCAGCTCGCTCGTCCAGCGGTTGGGCTCCATGTCTTCCTCGACGGCTAGCGTCGGTCCCAGGCTCAAGTTGACGATTCGGTGCCCCTTCTGCTCGACCTCTTCCTTGATTCGATCAAGCACCCAATACCCTTCCAGGTCGCCCGGCACATGTGGGGCCGGCAGGACCCGGTAGCTCTCCACCTCAAGCGGAGGCTGAGGCGCCTGAGTTCCCGGTGCCACCAAGCCGTAGAGAACGGCACCCGTAACCCCAGTGCCGTGGTCGAGTTCCCCTTGCTCCGGAGCTTCCGGAGTTAGGTCGGGGGTCGCGATTGCGAAGATCGAAGGGTTTCGCCCTGTGGGGTCGACACCACCGTCGAAGACACCAACGGAGACGGACGACATAACAGGGCCGACGCTCGCGGGGGGCAACAGAGCCCGGCCACTCCTCGTACCGAATCGAGGACGGGGGCGCATGGCCGGCATCGGCCGCAGTACGCGCAGAGGGTTGAACCGCGCCAATGAAGCAGCCCGTTCGGGCGCCACAGTGACGGGTGTGAACGTCAACCCTCCGACAGTGCGCACGAAGTCGCGGTAGACCTCACCGCCTTCTCGATCGATGAGTGCGTACCAGAGAGAGAGGGTGCCCTCATCGAGAGGAATCGGCTCTCCCAGTTGCGAGCCCAGCGGGTGGAGCACGGCCTCCCAAGTACGCATCTCCCCTGACGGACTGCCCTCCCCTCCACGGAGCACGTCCTGGTGACGCGGCAAGGCGATCTCATCGAACTCCCGAATTTGAGCGAAAGCTTGGTCCTCGCTGCGGGTCCTTCCACCTTCCGAGACAAGCCTCTGGAGTTCTCGAAGACCCCTGTCCGGCACCGTAAACACGATGCGCCGGGTTTGGGTGGTCTTGCTTCTTGTCTTGGTTACATACTCGCCGATATCCGACCGGGAGCCCACCGGCGTCGCACCTAGATGCGAAAGAAGTTCCGTTGGGAAGTATGAGGCTGCGAGGTAATTCGGAAGCAACTTAGCTTCAACGTACACGTGCCCTCGAGCTCGGAGCGAGGCAGGCATTTCGGCTGCGGACGCTGCAGCCGCTTCGACTTGCGGTGCTAGCAGCACCTGAGCCTGCTCGACTGTTTGCGGTTCATATTTATCTCCGCCACCACCTGACGGCGCTCGGACATCAACGCGAAGCGCCTCCGCGTTAACGAACAGTGGCCGCGACTGAACCCCGCCGCTATGAACGTCCGACACCAGCTACCCCCTTGGCTCGCTTGATCCCCGCGGCTACGGTCGGGTGGCTCACCCCGGTCAGCGCCGCAATCTGCCGGTTCGACATTTCCAACCGGTCGTGCAGTGACAAGAAGAGGATGTCACGTGCTGGCCNNTTACCCGATTCTTCGCAGTGACGCGCCACTTCATCGATTAGCACGTCCGCGATGCGTCCATCGGACATGACCGCTCGCCTGGCGGCAGTGAGCCACTGACGCGATAAGTCAGACCCGCTGCTCCCGGAGGTCATGGCAGCTACCAAGCCGATCACTTCGGCATCAAGCCCCCCAACGCCTTGCGAGAGATTCAAGAGTATCTTCGAACGTTCCTCAAATCCAGGAAGCGACAGGGTGATGGTCCGATCAAAACGCCTATCTACTGCTGCATCCAGTAGTTGCGGATGATTGGTGGCCGCGACCAGAAGGCTTGTATCCGGCCAACGATCAAGCTCTACCAGAATGACATTGACGATGCGCTTTAACTCGCCGATATCGGACTCATCGTCGCGCCGTTTCGCAATCGCGTCAAATTCGTCCAATAAGAGAACGCATGGTCCGCTCTTGGCATATTCGAGTACCGCCTTGATATTGCGACCAGAACTACCAAGGTAACTCGAGACCACCGAAGCCAGATCCAGAGTCAAGAGTGGTAGACCCATTGCCTCGGCGAGCCACCGTGCAGCCATCGTCTTGCCTACACCTGGTGGCCCACAAAGCAGAATGGTGCGAGTCAGGCCAACCCCGGCGCGTCTCAGAGCATCGACGTGCAGCCGCTCGGAGACGACCTCCTCCAGGTGGGACATGGTCGTTGCGTCCAGAGTGAGGCCCTCGCCATCTGGAAGCGCGTCAATGTCGACGAGGGCCTGCGCACTGTCACCCTCGGTTGGAACGGCACCCTTATCAAGTCGAAGTTCCACACTTCTGCTGCTGGCTGACAGCGCCTGATGAACGGCGTCACGAAACGCCTCGGCGTCTTCGACCCCGGGTGGCACGTTCCTCATCAACCTTGAAGCTAGTTGCCGGACACCTGCGCCGTGACCACGCGTGCCCACCCTGACAAGATCGATGACCGCCCGCTCAAGTCCTGCAGTTGAGTGGTAAGCATCCCGTTGCACAGCCGTCATGCTTTCCACCGTAGCCTCCTCAGCGCTGGGACGACTCCCTATTGCGTGGTAAGAGCATCGCATCTGGTCCTGACAAGGCTTCCACCTGCCCGTTCGCGTGTTGGACCGCCGTCTTCCATCCACTTCCTTCCTTCGGGGGGCATGCGAGGGTACTCCGGGCGACCCCGTGGCCGCACGCCGCGGCATTGGGTCTACGGTCCTCGCCATCGGCACGAGCGCGCCGCAGCCGTGCGCTGCCCGAGCGGGCAACGGGACGCCCGGGCTAGGGGGGCGTTGAGACGCACCCCCAGTGGGCGAAGAGGGGCGCCCTCAGTGGGCGCAGTGACGCGTGCGCGGCCCGTGGCGCGCACAGCCCCACTCTTCATGATCGTCGTGAGAGACCGCTCCTGTGCAATGTGCAGCGCCCGGGCTCGCGCAACCTTTGATGCATCTCGACATCAATCTTGTAAGAACGGCAGTTGATTCTAAGAATTAGCCGACGTTATGCACCTCGGGCGTGTCGGCACGCTGCGTTATGGGTCTAGGGCATCTTCGGCGCCTGTGCCCGGGCGGTCAGCTCTTAGGCAGGAGCTCGCGGTATTCCTGCCATACGTCGTCGGGGCTCTTCACCGCGAGGAGAGCCTTCACCCGCGCGATCGCTTCCTGCGAGTACCTCTGATGCCGGACCGCTCCGATCTTGAACTCCTTGAAGCAATCCGGGTCCGCCTTGAGCCCCAGTACCCGTATGGCCGCAGATGTCTTGCTTGTCGTCAGTCCGACCTTCGTGGCAAGGTCATCCCGACCAAGGTTGTAAAAGCCGAGCTCGTCGACACGACGGACCGCAACGACGGACGAGCCGGGAGTTCCTTCGGGAACGATGGTCACCGGCACACCATCGTTCTTTGTGATCCGCAACGATACGTTCGGACCGGAGCCGTCCGTCACGAACCTGACTGAAGCGATGCCGTGGAAAACCTGACCGAGCTTCTCACCGGCCTGGACCTTCGTGGCCAGGTGGCGCAGGTCGCCCTCGCCCGGTTGGAGAAGTTCCCCGCGGATCGCGCCATCGACTATTGCGAGCCCCCGAAGCTTGGCATGCGCCTCGGCTTTGCGGCGGCTTCCAGGTGCGAGCAGCTGGCGGACCTCGTCCAGCTCCTCGTCAAACATCACCATCGGGTCCGTGATGGCTCGCGTCGAGATGGGCAAGACCCGCTCGGGCAAGAGATCCGTCAACTTCTCGTTGAAGACAGCGTCGAGCAGATCGCGGAACAGGGTCACTCCGCCCTGCGCGTGTAGGTAGAGCTGGGCTTCTGACAAGTCCACCAAGTGATGCTGCGCAGCGTCTCGAAGTCCGTTGATGGCCTGG
The DNA here is from genome assembly GCA_003452655.1 of Actinomycetota bacterium. Lineage (GTDB taxonomy): Bacteria > Actinomycetota > Actinomycetes > S36-B12 > UBA10799 > UBA10799. The sequence continues at coordinate 4,731 of DMNR01000450.1, forward strand.
AGAACGAGGGCCTGCTCCTCGCTCAGGAACTGGACCGCGGGGGTGGACAAGGCCCGGCGCACACAGGCATCGAAGCCGATGGTGTTCTTCTCGCGTGGATCGCGGATCCTTCCGCCTCGATGCAGGATTGCCGCCTTGAGTAGCATCTCGAATGAGTGGTCGAGCAAGATGAGAACCGCATCCCCGCGCCCCAGGTCCCAGGGACGGTTGAAGTGCTCGATGCTCAGTGTCAGTGATCCCAGTGCCTTGCCCTTCAGAAGCCGAACCTCGCGCTTCACGTTGCGCTCCTCGGCAAGAGCTCGACGTACCGTTCGAAGAGGGACGCCTGCCGCTCGGAGAGTGTGGACGCAGTCGCACATCCGAAGGCGGCGTCCACCGCCGCGTCGAGTGTGTGGTGCGATTGAGACACATCGTGAGGCATCGAACCGGCGATGTAGAGAGCGGCCAGAGACTTGCTCGGGTGCTGCGCTCGGGCCGAGGCCAGGTCTAGTCCCGCCTGAATGATCTCCTGACGTTGATCGTGGTCCAAGGTGGGAACGGGGAAGTTTGACCACACGACGGTGTTGGAGAACCTCAAGTCGGACTTGAGTCGTCCACCAACCGTTCTCTGCCATGCGTCAAACATGGACGAGCTCACAAGAGCGAACAGCAAACCGTCCGGGTCAACGGCAGTAAAGGCGGCATTGCTGGCAATGGTCCCGCTGTCGAAACGGGCAGCCAAGTAGTATGGCCTATTTTCGCTGGAAACTCCCGGCACAGCCACGAAGGGCACGGAAGGCTGGCTGTCGAAATCAAATAGGTGGGGCCGATCCGCCCATTCGCGTGTTGCGGGTCGTTTGCTGGATAGCCTGTGTGCGCGGCAAAGCGCGACCCGCTCTTGAAGGAGAGGGCTCGAGGCAATGTCTGTTTGGCGCGCGTCTCTTAGCCAGAGAACCCAACGATGAGTCCCCTGAACGATCTCACGCGCCCCGACGAACGGTCTCACGAACTTGCGTGCGACGGGATCCGCCATCGCCTCTTCGTGTGCCCCGTCATCGAGTAGGAAGGCTCCGCCGTCGTTCGGACGTGACCCGAAACCAAACGGGTATACGGCGTCTGAGATCGGGCGTCTTCGCTGCTCGACCAACACGTTGGGGCCAGGCACAAGGTAGGCGTTGAGACTTGGGACAACGGACCGGCTAGCCAGTGTGCCGCGCTGGTCGTAGTCAAAGACCTCGGACGGCCCCGCGGCGTTCCTATCGAATCCGACGATCACGCAATGCACCGCGGCGGCCTTCGTCGCCTCGGACGTCCAAGGAAACGTGCGATGTCCGAAGCGAATGCGCCATCCAGAGCCGAACACCATCGAGAACAAGGTTGGCACGGGCTCGCCCTGAGTCACAGAGTTTGTCGAGACGAACGACCACCTCCCATCATGATCGCCAAAGAACGCCAACGCTTGTGCGTACCAGCCCGTCGCGTAGTCGAGCCGACCGATGTCGTCCCTCCCCCACAAGTCTCGCAGCTCTTGGGACTGGGGGTCCGTTCGACTCGCGTGCCCAAGGAAGGGAGGGTTGCCTGCGACGATGACGTTGGACCCGGGTTTGAGAATCTGACGCCAATCCCGTCGAAGGGCATTGCCGACGACGATCTTCGCTTCACGTTGGATCGGGAGTCGCTCAGGGGCTTGCCCGAAGCGTTCCTGCAACCTCAGGTCGCACTGACGATCCATCATGAACATGGCCGTCTCGGCGATGCGGGCTGGCCACTCGTCGATCTCGATGCCGTAGAAGTGGTCGAGGGTGACCTTGAGGTCGGCCTTGGCGTCGAGTGAGAGCTGATGCTTGTCGCGCAGGTCGGAGAGGGCTTCCATGACCTGGAGCTCGATCGCTCGAAGTTCGCGGTAGGCGACGATGATGAAGTTGCCGCAGCCGCAGGCCGGGTCCAAGAACCGGATGTCGCCGAGTCGCTCCCACAGCCTGTTGAGCGAGTTGACCTTCTTCTGCGTGGTGTCACGGGCAAGGGCCGCCGCGAGCTCCTCGCGCAGCTCGTCGAGGAACAGGGGGTCGAGTGTCTTGAGGATGTTCTCTTCGGATGTGTAGTGCTCGCCGAGGGCGCGTCGGGTTTCGGCGTCGCGGACGGACTGGAACATGGAGCCGAAGATGGCGGGGCTGATCCCGGACCAGTCGACGGCGCAGGCGTCGAGGATCGCCGTGCGGAAGTCCTTGTTCAGGGCCGGGAGATCGATCCTCTCCTCGAAGATGCCGCCATTGACGTACTTGAAGCCACCAAAGCCCGTGGGGACGCGGTCGGGGTTCGCGGTGTCGAGGAAGATGAACAGTTCGTTCAGGACCGGGGCAAGGTTCGAGCCGTCGGGCAAGACTTCGTGCTGGACGACGTTGCGAAAGGCGTCGGTCTGCCACATCTCGGTGTCGTCACCGAACATGAGGAAGAGGATGCGGGCAAGGGTTACTGAGATCTCGTGGTCGCGGACCTTGGGGTCGACCTTCGCCGGGTACGCCCTCTCGATCGCGGCATACATGTTGGCCATGAGCTTCGAGGCTCGCTTGGACTCGTTCTGGGCCTCCGTGTCGAATGCCTCACGCACCTTGCCCAGGACCGCGTTGGCGTCGAGCACGACGTCGTCCGGCATACGGATGATGTCGAGTCGCGCGGCGAACTTGGGGTCCGCGTCGCCCTTCTTGTGCCGGTGGCTGGTGAGTCGTGAGGTCACCGAGCCGTCTTTGGCGCGCCGCACGGGCCATCGCCAGACCTGCTCCTTGTCGCCGTCGAAGATGACGAGCCGATCTGTTGATGTCTTGGCGATGAGGCGGTCGAGTTCGGCCTCAAGGACTGAGCCGGGGCGTTGATCGCAGAGCCAGACGCGCAGGCCCTTGTAGGAGGCGATGTTGCGTGCGGTGACCTTTCGTCCACCCTCGTCGGTGGCTGTGACGGACTGCTTCACGTCGGGAGCGAGCCAGTTGAGGTCGTCGATGAAGACCTCTTGGAAGTCTCCTCGGTCGACCTTGGGCCTGTCTCTTATACACATCT
>DMNR01000177.1 GCA_003452655.1 Actinomycetota bacterium
AGCTTGGCGACCTTGTGGCCAATCCGGTCCGACGGGACGTCGTAGGGATGGCCGAGCGGGAAGACGATGCGATAGAGAAAACGACCGATCCAGCGCACCGGGAAATTGGCGATCACACCGTCGAACGCCATTTGAGCCTGGTACATCGCGTCCCACATGGCCCAGTGCATCAACGGCGCGTCAGCTTGCTGGCGCCCTTCCGATTCATACCGCTTGAGCGTGGCCGAACACAGGTAGAGCATCGACAGGATGTCACCCAGGCGCGCCGAGAGTTTTTCGCGGCGCTTCAGCTCGCCACCCATTACCAGCATCGAGATGTCCGCGAGAAAGGCGAAGGCGGCCGAGAACCGCGTCAGTTGCTGATAGTAACGCCTGGTCTCGGGTGCGACGTTGTCCGGCACCGACACGAAGTGGGAGCCGGTCAGGCCCTTCCAGAGCGCGCCGACACCATGCCTGACGGTGAAGCCCACGTGACCGAACAACGCTTCGTCGAAGTCTCGCAGACCCTGAGCACCATCCGGATTGAAGGCAGACTTCATTTCCTTCAACACGTAGGGATGACAGCGGATCGCCCCCTGTCCAAAAAGGATCATGCTGCGCGTCAGGATGTTCGCTCCCTCGACGGTAATGCCGATCGGTATTTGCTGATAGGCGCGACCGATGAAGTTCGATGGTCCGAGGCAGATGCCCTTGCCACCGACGATGTCCATGCCGTCGTTGACGACCTGACGGGCACGCTCGGTAACATGGTACTTGGCAATCGCCGAGACCACCGACGGTTTCTCCCCGAGATCGATGGCGCCGGCTGTCATCTTGCGCACCGCGTCCATCATGTAGGTGTAAGCGCCGATTCGCGTCAATGGCTCTTCCACCCCTTCGAAGCGGCCGATTGCCGTCTTGAACTGGCTGCGCACGCGCGCGTACGCACCGACCGTGCGTGCCGTCAGCTGCGCCATGCCGGCATTCGATGACGGCAGCGAGATCGAGCGACCCGCCGCCAGGCACTCCATCAGCATACGCCAGCCCTGCCCGACCATTGCCGGGCCGCCGATGATGTAGTCCAGGGGCATGAAGACGTCTTTGCCGCGCGTCGGTCCATTCATGAACATGGCGTTCAAGGGGAAGTGACGACGACCGATCTCGGCACCCGGGGTGTCGCGCGGCACCAGGGCGCAGGTGATGCCAATATGCTTCTTGCCACCGAGCAGGCCGTCCGGATCGAAGAGGTGGAACGCCAGCCCGAGGATGGTGCACACCGGCCCCAGGGTGATGTACCGCTTGTCCCAGGTGACCCGCATGCCAATCACTTCCTTGCCCTGCCAGATGCCTTTGCAGATGATGCCGACATCCGGGATCGATGCCGCGTCGGAACCAGCCCACGGGCTGGTCAGCGCGAAAGCGGGAATCTCTAGACCCCTGGCCAATCGCGGCAGGTAGTGGTTCTTCTGCGCCTCTGTCCCATAGTGCAGCAGCAGTTCGGCAGGACCGAGCGAGTTGGGCACCATCACTGACACCGACAGTGCGGAACAGCGGGTGGACAACTTGGTCACGATCTGCGAATGGGCGTAGGCCGAGAACTCCAGGCCGCCGTATTTCTTCGGGATGATCATCCCGAGGAAACCCTTGTCCTTGATGAACTGCCACGCTTGCGGAGGCAGATCGTACAGTTCGGTGGTTACCTGCCAGTCGTCGACCAGGGCGCAGGCCTGTTCGGCCTCGTTGTCCATGAAGGATTGTTCCTCGGCGGTGAGTTTCGGCACCGGGTAGGCCAGCAGTTTGCACCAATCGGGGTTGCCGCGGAACAACTCGCCGTCCCACCACACGGTGCCGGCCTCAAGCGCCTCACGCTCGGTGTCGGACATTTGCGGCAAGATGCGCTTGTAGGTCTTGAAAACTGACCGGCTGATCAGCGCCCGCCGCAGCGGCCGAACGCTGAACAGCACGATCATACTCACCAGTGTGATCCCGATGAGTACCGAGATGACCGTTGTGATCATTGCTGTTTCTCCTGTCATTGGTTTTGGGTGTTGAATCGTGCATCGTGAAGCTTGCTACTCACATCCATGGCCATCTAGCGCGACGGCTCTTGTTGTTGGCTCGGCAACTCGATTGACTGCGGCAGTGGTGCCCGCAGTCCGCCGAGGAGGAAGGGCATCAGCCGTTGGGCCAGGCGCCTGGCCACGACCAGGTCGCCCGGACCACCGCTCCCGCTCTCGCCGGCGAGGTCCCCCAGTCCACAACCCGTAACGACCTGAAGCACGTCGGTACCGGCTATGGCATAGGACATCGCGCCGAGCATGAAATGTAGGCGCCAGACGATCTCCGCCTTCGGAACGTCGGGCAAGGCGCGAAACAACGCCAGCTTGTAGCGGTCAATCACCTCCGCATACTCGCCGGCAAAGAAATTGCGAATGAACTCGGCCGGGTCGGTCAGGGTCCGCCCGAGCAGGCGCAGAAAGGTCATCCCGCCGAGCGCCTCATCCTCGCCCATGCGCAGCAGCGTCCCAAAAAAGGCTTCGAGGATCTGCGATGGCTTGAGCGGGGCCCCTCCGGCTTGCCCTTCTAGCCTGTCGAGCGCCTGCAGGCGCTCGCGGTTGAGCCACGATAGTCGGCGGCGAAACACCTCGCGGAGCAGGGCCTCCTTCGATCCGAAATGGTAGTTTACGGCGGCCAGGTTGACTTCGGCGGCGCCGGTGATCATCCGCATTGACGTCGCTTCATAGCCGTTCTCCATGAACAGGCGTTCGGCGATATCAAGAATGCGGTCGCGGGTGTCGTGACTGGTTTTCTGATCGGACATGCACTTGCTGAGCCTGGAAAGTTGAGACACGAAAAGCGAAGGTACGTGTCAACCCGACTTCGCTCAAACGTTCGTTTGAATCTTAAGGTCATACGCCCGCGAATGCAATACTTTTGTGCATCTTTGGGCATCGGGCTTGAGAGCGGCCTCGGCAACAGGGCATACTCACCAGATCAACCACCCGATCGATAGGCCATCATCATGCGCCGCTCAGCCATCCCCTACCCTGCCGCCGATCGTGCGCCCACGGACGACAACCACTTATGGCTGACGTTGAACAAACTCGTCCCATACCTGTGGCAGTACAAGTGGCGAGTGTTCCTGGCACTGTCGTGCCTGCTTTCCGCGAAACTGGCCAACGTTGGGGTACCGCTGGTGTTCAAGGAGATGATCGACGGCCTTAGCGCTGCTCAGCAAGCAATGGCGCTGCCGGCGCTGTTGCTCCTGCTCTACGGTGCGCTACGCTTCTCCACTTCCCTGTTCGCCGAATTGCGCGAAATTCTCTTTGCCAGGGTCACACAACGCGCTGTGCGCCGGATCGCCCTCGAGGTGTTTCGGCACCTGCACGCCCTCTCGCTGCGCTTTCATCTGCAACGACAGACCGGCGGCGTTTCGCGCGATGTGGAGCGTGGCAGCCGGTCAATATCGAGCCTGATCAGCTACACGCTCTATTCCATTCTGCCGACGTTGGTGGAAATCACCCTCGTCCTCGCGATCCTTCTTGCTCGCTACGACGTTTCCTTCGTCCTGATAACGCTGGCATCGCTCGCCGCCTATATCGTGTTCACGGTCAAGGTCAGCAACTGGCGTATCGGCATCCGACGCAAGGCCAACGAAGCCGACTCCGCGGCCAACACCCGCGCAGTCGACAGTCTGCTCAACTACGAAACCGTCAAGTACTTCAACAACGA
>DMNR01000222.1:0-4780 GCA_003452655.1 Actinomycetota bacterium
CATCACGCCGACAACAATGCCGATCAGGATGCACAAGGCGTACGCCCGAACTGGCAGCGGTCCCAGGTTCCAGACCCCTGAACTAGGACTCGGGATGAATCCGGCTACATCAACGCTCACTGACTTCTGCTACTTCGCGGCCTGTTCGATGGCCGGGATCAGCACGTTCGGATCGTAGATGTTCAGGCCCTTGGAGGAAAGTTCCTTGCCATTGACGAAGATCGACGGCGTGCTCGTCACACCCGCCTTGTCGAACTGTGCATTGCTGTTCGCGGCCCACGTGTTGAAGGTGTTTGCCTTCACACAGGACTCGAACGTCGTGTACGCATCGCCAGTAATTCCGACCGTCTTCCCGAGATCAAGCATCTGTTGCTGCGTGTAACCGGGTGCGCCGACCGTTTCCTCTTGGGCCTGTTCCTTGAACACACCCTGGTGGAATTCGTTGGTCTTTCCGGCGTTGATAGCGCATCCCCACGCGTTCGTCGCAGTCAACGATCCGGTGTTCTTCAGGTTCGCGTCCATGAAGATGCCTGGTTGCCACTGAAGATTGATCTTCCCTGCCTTGGCTTGCTCCACCAAAACAGGCCCGGCGGTCTCTTCAAGCCTCTTACAGAACGGGCACTGGAAGTCTTCGTAGATCTTGACCGTGGGCACACCCGCGGGGCTATTGGCGGCAGCGCTCACGTAGTACTCACTGGTGCTCACGCCATTGGGAGTCGCTCCACCTGAATCCGGGGTGGGTGTGCCCCCGTTGTTGTTGGCATCCTTCTTCGAGAAGAAGATCGCGCCGCCGATTATCGCGACAATCACGATCAGCACGACGAGCCCACCGACGATCCGCACGGTGCGTTCGCGGCGCTTATCAGCGGCAACCTGCGCGGCGCGCGCCTCGGCAGCCTTCTGCCGTGCGTCCTTCTTTGATTCAGCCATCAACTTGCTCCCGGATCTGGCGCAATTCGCGCACTAAGGCGTGGGTTTGGACTCGAGGTTGAGCGAAACTCTAACCCGTGCTCGCCAGATCGGGACCAGCGAATCCCTCAACTCCGCAAGATTCCGTTGTTGCATGGGCCTTGCCAAAAGTTCACGAACGAACCCCAGCTGGCCGATTCCCACGCACACCGGCCGCCAGTTCTGCAGCCAACGCGGCAACGGCAGCGGCCCCCTCGCCCGGCGTCGGCGATTCCAAGAGCGCTTTGACAAAGGCTGAGCCAACGATGACGCCGTCGGCGTACTCGGCAACGTCGGCCGCCTGAGAGCCGGTCGACACTCCCAGCCCAACACAGACAGGCAAGTTCGTGTGTTGCCGGACGCGGGCTACAAGTTCGGGCGCACTTGACGAAACTGACGTGCGAGCACCTGTCACACCCATCGTCGAAGCCGCATAGACGAAGCCCGAACACGTTGCCGCCACTGTCTCAATGCGTTCATCGCTGGACGACGGCGCAACGAGGAACACGCGGTCAATGCCATGCTCGTCTGTGGCTTCAATCCATGGCCCCGCCTCTTCCGGCGTCAGATCCGGTGTAATGACTCCGCACCCACCGACCGCGGCAAGCTCACTCGCGAACCGATCCACGCCATAGCGTTCTATCGGATTCCAGTAGGACATCACTAACGTCGGTGCGCCGGTACCGACGACCCCGCCAACATTGCTCATGACATCACCGATCCGAATGCCGGCCTTCAGCGCCAGGTCCACTGCAGTCTGGATGACCGGGCCGTCCATGAGCGGGTCGCTGTACGGCAGACCAATTTCGACGGCGTCCACGCCATTCTCAACCATCGCAGCGATCACGGGAACGCAGTCAATTGGAGTGGGGAAGCCAGCCGGCAGGTAAGCGATCAAAGCTGCTCGACCGTCCGCCTTCGCGGCCGCGAACGTCTCGGCCAGATGGCTCACTTGACAACCTCCGAGGTTGAATCGATGGTGGCTGAATCTACAAGGTTGAACCACTTCGCCGCCGTCGCAACATCCTTGTCGCCCCTGCCTGACAAGTTGACCAAGATGAGAGCATCAGGCCCCAGCCTCTTGCCCACCCGAATGGCTCCCGCTATTGCATGAGCAGATTCAATCGCCGGAATAATCCCCTCTGTCCGGCTGAGAAGTGCGAAGGCATCCATTGCTTCAACGTCGGTAACGGATTCGTACGTCGCCTTGCCGGTGTCACGCAGCCAGGCGTGCTCCGGACCCACTGAGGGGTAGTCCAAACCCGCACTGATCGAGTGGGATGCAATGGTTTGACCCTCGTCGTCTTGCAGCAGATAAGAACGTGCACCATGCAGGACCCCAGCGGAACCGACACTGAGCTTTGCAGCGTGACGGCCGGATTCGATCCCCTCGCCCCCAGCTTCGAAGCCGTAAAGCGCAACTCCGGGATCATTGCGGAAAGCGTGAAAGATTCCAATCGCGTTGCTACCACCGCCGACGCAGGCTGCCACGACATCAGGAAGCCGACCGGTCAGTTCCAGCGTCTGCTCTCGCGCCTCGCGCCCAATAATTGCGTGGAAGTGTCGAACCATCTCCGGGAAGGGTGCCGGGCCAGCAACGGTTCCGAGCAGATAGTGCGTTTGGTCAACGTTGGTGACCCAGTCACGCATTGCTTCGTTGATTGCGTCCTTCAGTGTTCGACTGCCCGCGGTTACCGGAACGACGGTTGCACCCAACAACTGCATTCGTGCCACATTGAGCGCTTGGCGGACGGTGTCTTCCTCGCCCATGTAGATGACACACTCGAGGTCCAGGAGCGCCGCGGCGGTTGCCGTCGCGACACCGTGTTGACCGGCCCCAGTTTCAGCGATGACACGAGTCTTGCCCATACGTTTGGTCAACAGTGCTTGACCCAATACGTTGTTGATCTTGTGCGAACCCGTGTGATTCAGGTCTTCACGCTTAAGCAGGATCCGAGCACCCCCGGCATGCTCGCTGAGATTCTTCGCGTCTGTTACGGGGTTGGGACGCCCGGTATATGTCCGTTGAAGATAGTCGTACTCGGCAACGAAACCTGGGTCGGCAATCGCCACTCGGTACGCGGCGTCGAGTTCCTCTAGGGCAGCCATCAACGCCTCGGGAACGAACCGTCCGCCGTACTTGCCAAAGCGACCAGCAGAATCGGGTCCAGCACCAAGGTCGAATTGTTCAGGGGTCTGAGTCACCGCAGCCACTTCTTAGTCTCGAGGATGTTTGACAGCGGGGTGTGCGCCGGCGGCAACCATCTCGTGTACCGCCGTGCGCGGATCAACTCCAGTCACTAGAGCTTCACCGACCAGGACCGCATCTGCTCCTGATCCCGCATACGCCACTAGATCGCGTGGCCCACGAATTCCCGATTCGGCGACCAACAAGATGTCGGAAGGCACGCCCTTGGCAACCTTCGCGAACACTTCACGGTCCACCTCGAGGGTCTTGAGATTCCTCGCGTTGATACCGACCAACCTTGCCCCAGCCGCCAGGGCTCGATCGAGTTCCGCCTCGTCGTGAACTTCTACCAGGGGTGTCATACCCAGCGATTCGGTTCTCTCGACGAGCGAGATCAGCGCCTGTTCGTCAAGGGCAGCGACGATCAGCAATGCGAGATCAGCACCATAAGCGCGCGCTTCCCACAATTGGTATGAAGTGACGATGAAGTCCTTGCGCAGTACCGGGATTTCAACGGCGGCACGCACCGCGGCGAGATCCTCAAGGGATCCTTGGAATCGCCGCTTTTCCGTCAGTACCGAAATGACCGAAGCGCCACCTGCTTCGTAGGCACTCGCTAATGCTGCTGGGTCAGCGATCTCGGCAAGATCACCCTTACTTGGACTTGCACGTTTGACCTCGGCGATAACTGCTACCCCGTCGCTGCGCAGGGCGCCGAGTCCATCGCGGGCAGGAGCAACAGCGGCGGCGCGGTCCTTGAGCTCATCCAGGGACACAGCGCTCTGGCGGATCGCAAGATCCTCACGCACGCCAGCCACAATGTCGTCAAGCACGGTCACAGCATGAGCTTAGCGACCGCATGCAATCTCTCCCATTCGCACTCCCCGCCAAGGCGCACCTATCGCGATCGCAGTTAGCCAACTCCACTGGGCAAGAATGGAACCCCCGGCACGTTGCGTGCGACGGTAAAGACAACCGTCACAACGATGAACCCCACCCAGAGTGCTCGCAGCGCATTTGCTTTCACGGCTGCGGCACCGTCGGCATCGACGTCAGGACCGACCCTGACTGGACGCAGATCATCGCCTCGCCAACGAGCGGCCAGCGCGAAAACCGCCCACACCACAATCAGCGGCAGCGCGATTACCGCCAGGAGGTTCTGATCAAGCGCAGTACCAATGTCGCCATTCATCAATGCATGAACACACCGCAGGCCGCCACATGCAGGGCAATCAATCCCAGTGACCGCTTTCAGAGGGCAGAACGGGTAACCCCCGTTGTTGGGATCAACGGCGCGGATGTAGAAGGCCGCCCCAACCGTGAGCGTGGCGCCGATAACCGGCCACACCATTCGGTGCATTCGGGTAGGCGGCTTCTGCGCCGTCAACACGCTCACAAGGCACCCGCCTCCAACAATCTGCCGAGTCTTCCGGTCGCAATCAGTATCAGGGTAACCACGGCCCACAACAAGACGCTCACCCAAACCCATCGTCTGGCGAGCCTGGCATTGCGCACCGCGAGCCGTCGATTACCCGACACCCAATAGGGCCGCACCGCGGCCGCGTAATACACGGCAACGATTCCGGTTGGCGAAAAGCAGCAGAGGGTCACAAGTACTGCCGGAGCGATCCAACTGCTTGGCGG
>DMNR01000222.1:4929-7157 GCA_003452655.1 Actinomycetota bacterium
AGATTTCGGGCAACGAAGATTGTGAAGCGCGCGCCACCCTCGGGAGCACTGCCTGCCGCAGCGGTGCCACCCAGTCGCCCGGCGAGCCGCCCAACAAGAGCCAGCCCGACGCCACTGCCAACTCTTCGTATGCCCCGATATCGGCTGTAGAGCTCAGCCGGCTCGAAAGCTACCCGACAGTCATCCTCGGTCAAACCAGGCCCGCTATCGCGCACTTCGATCCGCATCCAGCCAGGGTCAACCTCGACCACAGACAAGACCATGACTCCGCCACTAGGCGTAACCCGCAGCGCATTGGCACATAGGTTGTCGATGATCTGCCGGATTCTCATCGGGTCTGTTTGGCCGGGCATCGAGGGTGCCGACAATTCGAGACGAAACTCGATGCCCTCATTTCGACTGCTGTCGTGCCAAACACTGGCAGCCGAGTTCGCGATATCGGCGAAATCCACTTCCACCGACGACACCGGGAAGTCGACCGCGTCAAGACGTGCCAGATCAAGAAGATCAGCGACCAAAAGGTCAAGTCGGTCAGCCTCAGACTGGACAATCGCGCCCTTCGCAGCGACCTGGGAGGCAGGGATGATTCCGTCAGAGATCGCCTCGGCATATCCGCGGATCGCCGTAAGCGGAGTGCGCAATTCATGGGAGATCGACAACAGGAACTCCCGTTGCCTGCCTTCACTGACGGCCAGATCCCGACGTAGCTCGTTAAGAGCTTCGTTGAGTTCGGCAATCTCTGGTGGACCGGTGACCGCAAGCTCGACGTCGCGGTCCCCCGCACCAATCCGCTTCGCTGCCTGGGCCGCCTCGCGAAGGGGCCGAGTTAAGCGTCGGGCAAGCAACAACCCAAATACCACCGCAATTGCCACCCCGACGGCCAGGGCGAAGGCAAACCTCGCCAACGCAGCAAGTGCCAAACGACCGGTCGCCTGCACGGGCTGGGTGAGCACGACCGCACCACCGTCTGACAGTGCGCGAACGGCCACTAAGACGTCATCCCCGCGATATTGGAGTTGTCCGTCAAGGGAACTGCCCGATCCCAATGCGGCGAGGTCGGAGGCGCTAAACAGTCCCGGGATTGACGCGCCACGAGGCACATACAGTGCGGTGATGTCCTGCGTCTGCAGAGTGTTGGCCAGACGATTGGGGATCTGCTCCGGGGATGGCCCTCCCCGACGTTCAATCGCGACAGCGGTCGCATCAGCCAATCGTTGGAGATTTCCCAAAGATTCCTGCTGCGCGGACTGTTTGATCAGTGGAAACGAGATAGCGCCTGCGACGAGTACGGCCACAACAGCGGAGGCAACTGTCACCAATGCAATACGAGCATTGAGTGACAGGCCGTGGGCCTTCGTCCTGAGGCGTCCCGGAACTGCTCCTACTTGAGTTCCAGGAGCATCGGTGGGCATGTTCGATCAGCTTGCTCGTTCGTCGGCGGAATAGCCGACACCACGAACGGTACGAATGATCTCGATCGGCTCGAGCTTGCTGCGCAACTGCGCGACATGAACATCGACTGTTCGCGAGCCAACTGCGCTGGAATAGCCCCAGACGTCCGTCAGAAGCTGGTCACGACTGAAGACCCGCCCGGGATTGCGCAATAGGTACGCCAACAGATCAAATTCGGTCGGGGTCAGTTCAATCTCATTTCCGAGAACAGTCGCCCGGCGTGCATTGGTGTCCACTTCGACCCCACCCATCGACAGTATGTCCTCGGTGGCAGATTCACGGGCTTCCGATCGCCGCAATACCGCCTTGACTCGAGCCACAACCTCTCGTGGGCTGAAGGGTTTCGTGATGTAGTCATCTGCTCCGAGTTCAAGGCCAAGAACCCGATCAATTTCATCATCGCGGGCGGTACAAAAAAGTATCGGCGTCCAATTCTGAGCCGACAGCAGGGCCGCGCAGACCTCGGTTCCTGCCATCGTCGGGAGGCCGACATCAAGAATTGCCGCGACCGGGGACTTGGAACTAATCACCTCGAGCGCGTCGCGCCCATCCGCCACCACCTCGACGGCATAACCGTCGCGAGTCAGATAGAGGGACAGCAAATCGGCGATGGCAGGTTCGTCCTCTGCGACGACGACTAGCCCACGATTCGACTCGTTCACTGGCGGCTAGGACGAACCCTTTGGGTACTGCCCGAGACCCATCATCGCCATTACCTTGCCGACGATCGCACCGACAATGATCAGCGCAACGCCGAGCCAAAACATCCACGGCTT
>DMNR01000363.1 GCA_003452655.1 Actinomycetota bacterium
TGCGCCGGGGTCGTCGGTCGCGTTGACCTTGACCGAGATGGTGGTGGTCCGCAGCGCGACGTCACCGACCATCGACGCCCACCGAATCACTAGCTCCCCGAGGTCTACCTCTCCGATCGCGCCAGGCGCGTTCAGGCGGTACATCGCCACGACCCGCCGGCGCTCACCGCCGTAGGCGTCGCCGAGCGAAACCTGGAAGCCGCCGTCGACAACCACGATCGGGTACTCGTTGAGCACCGCGACTTCAGCTGCATCAGTCGGACGGATCTCGACGGAGATGTTCTGCGCGACGACGGAAGCCAACCCATCGAACTCTGCTGCGAACACCTGCGGCGCCTGGTCCGGCCCTGCGCACCAGTAGTCGTTGCCGGCTCCGGCATCAGCCAACGCTGCTAGGAGCACTTCGTCGTAACCGTCGTCGAAGCCGATGGTGCTGGTGGTGATGCCCTGGTTGCGGGCCGCTGACATCAGCCCACACAGCGACAGCGAGTCGGTGACGCCCGCGTTTGCGTGACCGTCGGTCAGCACGATGATGCGCCGAAGGGCCTCCGGCCGCACGTCACCCGACAGCATCTCCATGCCCTTCAGCCATCCGCCGCTGAGGTTGGTCGACGCACCGGCCTCGACGGCTCTGATTCGCACGCTCGCTGCGTCGGGCTCGTGCGAGGCCAGTGGCAGCACCATTTGCGCCTCGTCATCGAACACGACGACGCCGAGCCGGTCCTCACTGCCCAGCAGCCGTAGCAGGTTGCAGGTGGCTTCGCGAACGGCGTGAATCGGGGCGCCAGCCATGGAACCCGAACGATCGAGCACGACGACAGCGTCGATCGGTGCACGCTCGGCGCCAACGGCAGGGGGCGCCGTGAGCTCGAGCATCAGGTGGACGATTCCGTCGACGTTGACGGCGACCAGGGTCCGGTCGAGAGCGATGGTGGGTTGCATTGGTGACTCCTTCAGGTCGATGCGAGTGGGGGTTTGTCGATTGGTGCCTGCCGGTGTGACGCGGCTTCTTCAGGTCAGGCGGCGTGCTGTTCCGCCGGGAGGGCGAGTTCGGGCTTCGCGAACGCCCGGCTCGTGACATCGACGACTGGAAGTTCTGCGGCCGCCTTCGCGCTCGACACGCCGAGAGTGCGTAGCTCCCTTGCTGTCGTGAGCAGTTGTGACTCCACCGAGCCAACCGCCTTGTTGTACGAAGCCCCTGCGGACTCGAGGCTCTTGCCGACAGCAGCGAGATGGCCTGCGACGGTGCCGATTCGCTCGTACAGGCGGGTACCCAGCAGGACGATCTGCTCGGCAGACTCGGCGAGACTGCGCTGCTGCCAGCCCAACGCAACGGTGTTGAGCAGTGCAATCAGTGTGTGCGGCGTCGCCAGGTGAACGTTGTTCGCAGCGGCGAACTCGAACAGCCCATCGTCGTACTGGTGAGCCAGGTCGATTGCTCCTTCGTAGGGGAGGTAGAGCACGACGAAGTCGAGCGCGTGAGGAACCGCCTTCGAGTACGGCTTCTTTCCAAGATCACGAATGTGGTTCTTCAGAGCGGCTGCGTGTTCCTTACCCCATCGGATGGCTTCCTCACGCTGATGCGCGTTCACGGCCTTCTGAAACGCATCCATCGGAGCCTTTGCATCGACCACCACGACCTCCTCGGCCGACAGGAACACCAGCAGGTCAGGTCGAACTGTCCGGCCGTCGACCGTGAACGTCTGCTGCACCTTGGCGTGCACTCCCTCAGTGAGGCCAGCCAGGTGCACGAGCCGGCGGAGGTTGTCCTCGCCCCACTGGCCTCTGGCCGGGCGGGCTCCCAACACCTGCGTGAGTGCGGAGGTCTGATCACCGAGCCCGGTGACTTTGGTGCCGAGCGCGATCTGTTGGTTCGTCAGCGTGGTGACCTGGTCGCGCAGCGGCGTCACAAGCTGCTCGATGTCCTTCGTGGTGAGNNGACATCGGGACTCCTTGGTGATCGACGTGTACTCCTCTGTCGAGTGAGCGCGAGAGGTGTGACCCAGTTGTTCGCACGACGGCAACTTCTCAGCCAAGGTCCACGTGAACGACGACAGCATGACCGTGACCGGCTCGGTCATCAGCTCCAACCACAAGCGAGCTACGATGGAAAGTGCAGAGGTGTTCCATTTCGTGCACCCAGCCGTCTAGAAGCGGGGGTCAGATGTCGAAGGCTGACAGGCAGTACCGAACGAACCTCAACGGCCAGACTGCTCTGCCAGTTGCCCAGGTCTTCGAGCTGGCGAGGCAGGTCGGCGGCTCCACGAAGGCCGGCGGAATGAAGCTCCAAGAGAGCGACGCCCGATCGAACAACGAGCTAATTTTCGAGATGCGTTCGACCGGCATGTCCTACTTTTTCCGCGGAATCAACGCATCAGGTGAACAGGGCCGAATCGTTGTCGCAGCGGTTCCTGTGGCATCAGCTGAAGGCAACGCCGCGCGCACGGACATCCTTGTTCACCTCGACGGCGCCTACACGACACGAACGGCGGTCGTCCTCGTGCCCGTAACGCCGAAGACGGTAGTCGGGTTCGATGCGTTCCAATCGTTTCTGACCGGCGTGGAGGCTGCGATCCGACGAGAGGATCAGACTGCGCAAATCAGGATCTCCGACTCGCCCCCCAACTAGATGGTTAGTTCCAAAGGTAAGCGGTCGTAGGCGATCAGTGACCGTGGGGGCCGATCGTGGTGGGCCGGGTTGTCTGGAATTCGTTGTGTCACATGGCCGCGGTGAGAGCGAGGAGTTCGGGCCAAGATCCGGGCTAGGTTGCCGTCCATGTCCACTGTCGCTCGAACCTCCGTGCTCGCTGCTGTCACACTCATCCTTGGCACCGCGTGCGGAGGGTCCGACGACGGGGCAGCTAAGGACAGTCCGTCGGCAAGCACTCCTGCGACCACCTCGGCCGTGGAGACTTCGGTGGTCATTGGGGTAGCGGACACGTACGTCGTGCCTTACACGGGCGCCGACGGCGCGGCGCAGACGCTCTTCTCCGTCCGTGTCGAGGTCACGAACAACACCGCCGCTGGTCTCGAAGCCGACTTCCAGTTGGGGATCAGTTGCCCCGGCGAATCAACCTTCGATGCCTCGTACCCTGACTTTCCAACCCTGGAAATGCTGGACATATCAAGCGGAGAACATTTGAACGTCGATGCCGGCGAGACCGAGAAGGTCTTTGCGCTGCCAGTCCTCATCGCAGACGACGCAGCCCCCTGCGCGGGTGGCGCCGAGCATGTCGTGATCATGAGGCTCGGCTACCTCCTCGAGGACCAGCCGGCGCTCACCGTCAATCTTCCGGTCATTGGTGACCCCACCACCGATAGTGAAGCGTTCGTGGTGCTCGGCTCCGCGAGCGAGTTGAAGGCCGCTGGATAGCCGGCAGCTCCGGGGTGGAGTATCGGCCTCGCCGGCGTCGCTGGCCCCACCAACTGGGGTCCCCGGGCCCGCCCGAGCCTCGCCGTCGCGTGCTACGACCATATGGCACACTCGTCAAGATGAATGGACCACTGACGGACGATGGTCCCGATCCCGGAACGCGACTGAGTCCGCAGGGGCTTGCTGACGAGACGGGCGTCGGACTTCCGCTGGCAACTGTCTTCCACGCAGTGTGCCTTCATGTCGTGGAGTCGGCGTTGCGAAACGACCGTGTCCTGGTGCTGCCGAACTTCTTGGTCGGTGGTACCACCGA
>DMNR01000326.1:0-2035 GCA_003452655.1 Actinomycetota bacterium
GTGTCGTTGGTGGGGGCGATGGCGCTGGCGGCGATCAGACCAGTCACGGTCGAACCGGCAGTGACCGGACCGGCGGCATTTGATGCAGTGACAACTGCTCGGACATATGTTCCGACCTGCGTCCCGGTTAGGGCGAAAGTGGAACTCGTCGCGGAGGGAATGTTCGTGCCATCTGAACAATCCACAGCTGAACACGTTTGCCACTGGTACGTGTAACTGATGGTGGGTGTGCCCGTCCATGAGCCGGTGCTGACGGTCAACGTTGACCCGTCGGCTTGCGTGCCCGTGATCGCAGCCGGAGTCGTGCTCACCGGCGCCGCAGCGGCAACCCGCGCTGACACGTTTGAGTACTGAGACGAAGCGCCAGCGGAGTTGGTCGCCGTGACGGCTGCGCGTACGTACAGCCCGTACTGTGCATCCGCAAGCGCAAGACTCGAACCGGCGGCCGAGGGAATCGTGGTCACGGTCCCGCCTGAACAGTTGCTGGTTGTGCAGGTCTGCCACGCGTAGGTGTAGGCGATTGTTGGGTCGCCAGACCAGTTGCCGTCGGTGGTGCTCAGGGTCTGCCCCGACGTTGGTGTACCTGTCAACTCAGGCGCCGAGTCGTTGGTTGGCGCGGTGCCGATCATCGATGTGGCTGCCGAGGTGGCGGAACTTGAACCTGCGGCATTCGTTGCGGTTACGACGACGCGTACGTAGGAGCCGGTTTGTGACCCCGTCAAAACGAACGTCGAATCAGTCGCCGACGAAATGTTGCTACCACCACCGGCACAATCCGACGTTGCACATGTTTGCCACTGGTAGGCGTAGGTGATCGCGGGTGTCCCGCTCCAGGTTCCGACGTCGGCGGTCAGTGTGTGCCCTGACGCGGTCGTTCCCGAGACCGTTGGCAACGACGTATTCGCGACAGACGTCGTCGGCAGCGAAGACGTCTCACTCGTCGTGCTCAGGCCATCGCTGGTGTAGGCGACCACATGAAAGTCGTAAGCGTCACCGTTAGTCAATCCGGTCACCGTCACGCTGGCAGGATCCGATCCCGTCACCGGGGAGCCAGACGCAGTGAAACTCCCGCCCGGTGGCTTCACATACACCTGGTAATTCACAGGCGACACCGGCTGCGTCGGATTCGTCCACGTCACCGTTGCTGTCGTATCCCCAGCCACGGCCATCACATTGGCGGGCTGACTCAACGCGGTGAACGAAACGCTGCCCGCAGTGCCAGGTTTACCTGCGGCGTTCGTCACAGTCGCACCACCGGCACCTCCGGTAGCTGCCATTACAACGCCCGTTCCGCTAGCCCGACTGCCGCCGCCTCCGCCCCCAGGAGAGACGCCGCTCGTTGAAGGAGCACCGCCACCGCCGCCATAACCACCGCCACCGCCACCGCCGGAGAAGGAGTTACTGGCACCGCCACCAAAGCCGCCTGCGGCGGCGGTGCCGGTGTCTGGTGAACTGGAACCGCTGGTGGGCGAACCGGACCCGGTGCCGGCGGCACCTCCGACGCCTGTGGCAGCGACACCCTTCAGACCGGCGTTAGTTCCGGCGCCATCCACCCCTCCGTTGCCACCCGCTCCAGCTGCACTGGACGAATTCTTCTGGCCCCCGCCGCCCCCGGCGCCTCCGGCGATGATCTGGACGCTGTTGCCTGTGTGCGAGAGCACCGTGGTCGCGCCGCCGCCGGCACCACCACTTTTGCCGGCGCCCGAGGAGGTCTTACTACTGCCGCCCTTTCCGATTGCTGCGCTTCCACCTGTGGCGAGTTGACCGCCCGATGATCCTGCGCATCCGCCGCCGCCCATTACTGCATCCAGTTGGTCCCCAGGTGACACCGTTTCGTACGAGGTGACGGTTTGTCCGATGCCACCCGCGCCGCTGACGCCGGTGGTCCCCCCCGATGCGCCGCTGCCGCCGCCACCGCCGCTGGCAACTCGCGCCGCTGGCGCACGCGGTAGCGGCGGTCGGTGGCGGCCAGGCCACCGCCCAGCGCCATCAGCAGGCAGCCGCCCCAGACCCAGTCGACGAAGGGTTTGTAGTA
>DMNR01000326.1:2047-8358 GCA_003452655.1 Actinomycetota bacterium
CCCGTGACTCCAGCGGGAACGGTGTAGGTCTGCGTCTGGCCACTTGCCGTACCCGAGGGTGTAGACGCGTTTCGGGAAGTGCCATTGACTGAGTTGGACCAAAAACCGTTCCCGTTGGTGTTGACGGCACGGATCATCACGGGATACGCGGTTCCGAGGGTGAAACTGCCAGTAGCAGATTTTGCTGTGATGTTCAGCGGAGACGTCGTGCCTACAGACGGGGGATTTGCCCAGGTCGCACCGTTGTCGGTCGAGTACTGGTAGTTGGTTATTGACGAGCCGCCGTCGGAGGTCGGGGCTGTGAAGTTGACGGTGAGCAGCCCGCAGCTTTCCGCGATGCCCGTGATGGTGGGGGCTGTTGCGTAGGTTGATCCGAATGCTGTCGATTCGGCCGAATACGCCGACGTCCCGGCCGCGTTGGTGGCCTTCACTTGGAATCGGTAGTCAGTGCCGGACGTTAGGCCTGTGACGGTGCAGGTTCCCCAGGCGCCGACGAGTGAGGTGCAAGTCCCGCTGGTCACGTTCGTCATCGCGCCAGCGCCGGTCGCGTACTGGACGGTGTAGCCAGTGACTGGCGCACCGTTGTCAGCGCCGTTGGTCCAGTTGACGTTGAGTGATTGCGCGCTCGCTGTCGTCGTCGTGCCGATCGCGGGGCTGGCTGGCGGGGTCGCGGAGATGGCGAAGCCTGACGGCCCTGATATGCCTGACGTGGCGTCGTCGTAGTTTGCCGTCACTCGGAAGACGTAAGTGCTACCGGCCGTCAAATTCGATGCGTAGCACGATGTTTGCGGACCCGACTGTGAGAGAACCGCGCAACTTCCAGCGGCTACCGGCATCCAACTTGTGCCGCTGTCGGTTGAGGCTTCCACCGAGTATCCGGTCACGTTACTCGCAGGGTTCGTCCAGTTGACCGTCACCTCTTGTAGACCAGTCGCGACGGCATCGCCGATGGCGGGCGGGTTGGCGCCGGAGGGGCCGGCAACGGAGGACATCGTGTGGCCTTGCATTGGTGACGGCCAGCCAGTCGCCGAACTCCAGTAGTACCAAGGCGCTGACCCGACATTGTTGAAAGCCGCTGCATTCAGCGTCGTCGGGTAGTTACCGCGGAAGACCATGTTGGTAATAGGCGAGGGCGATGCGGTCTTGGACTGGAACGCTTGGTTACCGATGCTGGTGACGTCTGTGCCAATTGTGACATTCTTGAGTCGACTGGGTTCGTTGGAGAAAACTTGATCGAATGCGTTGTTACCGATCGAAGTCGTTCGGTCAGGGACGTACAGATTTGTTAACGAGTTCACCCGGAAGGCTTCGTTGCCAATCGTGAGCGGGCTCGAACCGCCCGGCTCGAACGTGAGGGTTTGCAGTGTGTCGCGAATGGATGCTGTCGTTCCGCAGCCACCCTCTGTACCGCACGTTTGTTTAAACGCTGAGGTGCCGATTGTCGTTATCGTGTTTGGGATCGTGACCGACGTTATCCCTTGGTCACGGAAGACGTTATTAGCGATTCCCGTGACGGGCACCCCGCCGATCGAACTGGGAATATCTACGACCGTGCCACACGTGGCGACGGTGTAGACGGTAATCGATCCGCCCGAAAGTGTGAAACAACTGTCAGGCGTGGCTGCCTGGGCCGTCGCAGCACCCGGCCCAACGGCGGCCAATCCCGCTGCAACCAGAGCGATACAAGGGAGCGCGGCGAGTTTGCGGGCGCGCGACCAAAAAGCGCCTCGCTTCGCACTCTTTGCGCCCACTTCGATGTCCCGTCAGCATGTCTGTTGCACGGACATAGCCACCGTAGGCGGGTTCGATCTAACTCAGCTGTGGCGTGACTCATTTGGGCTAGCAGCAATACGAGTAGCCAAACAGCGCGTCGGCACAGCAAAACTCCCCGCAGACTAGGAAAGCCCGAAACTGCGGGGAGTTTCGTAACTCCAGTGGGTCCAGTTCTGTAAAGGCCCGTTGGCGGTGGCGGTGGGAACCGCCGTGCTCGCTATCGCTCGCAAGACACGGCTCCCAAATCCCGCAGCATTCGATAAACAAACAGCCGCCAGGGACAAGCCCCGACGGCAATTTGTTTGGCGGTGGCGGTGGGATTTGAACCCACGGTGGGTTTGACCCCACACAACATTTCGAGTGTTGCACCTTCGGCCGCTCGGACACGCCACCGCGAGAAAAGGTACCCGCTTGCCTTCGAGAGTGAGCGCTTGGGACCGCCGATTGGCCGCGAAACGCAACATTCGGTGGATTTGGCTGTCAGAGGCGCCAATCTCACCGAATGCTTGCGAAACAGTCTCGATCGGCGACGACAGCGCCGAATTTGTCAGTCTTGGGAGGGGCGGTGGTGCAGATCGGCGGGATCCGTCGTGTCGAGATCCAGGATCCGTGCGTGAAGCATGGGCCGCTGCTGCAGAGCGGCCCTAACCGCCCGGTGCAGGCCGTCCTCCAAGTACAAGTCGCCCTTGTACTTCACGACGTGCGCGAACAGGTCTCCGAAGAAGGTTGAATCCTCGGCAAGCAGCGCGTCGAGGTCGAGCGTGCGCTTGGTAGTGATGAGCTCCGCCAACCGAACCTGGCTCGGAGGCAAGTTCGCCCATTCCGTCACGCCTAAGCCGTGCTCATCGTAGGGACGCTTGTCACCAACTGCCTTAAAGATCACGGGGTGAGCATATGGCCAACAGCGTCACGAAGGCCCGTCGTGCACGAGTCGGTCACGCAAACGAATGACCAAGAAAAGAAAGGGACCCCCCGCGTACCCATCAGAGCCCGCGGACCCTTGCTGCCTTCCGGCCCTGGGGGGATTGACGAGATGACGCCACACGAGGGGTCGCCCAACACTGTACGCGGTGTACATCAGCCGAGGCCAGACAGGTAATCTCCTCGACGGAGGATTCGCCTAGTGGCCTATGGCGCTCGCTTGGAAAGCGGGTTGGGTTAACGCCCTCAGGGGTTCGAATCCCCTATCCTCCGCCAGCCAGTTATGGCCCCACCGGATCGTGGTGGGGCCATAACTGTTCGAGGCCGCCATTAACGCGACAGGCAAGAGGGACCAACATGAGTGACAGCGAGACACTGGTTTCAGGCTTCGGTCGCGAATTGATCCGCGAGACGGTCACGATGGCCCTGTATATCGGCCTTTCGTTGTTGGCCGTCTTGGTCGCGATCCCAAAGCCGGAGGAGGAGTCGTCGACGAACCTCGCCCTCACGGTGGCCCTGACCGCCCTCGGCCTTGTCGTTGCGCATCAGATCGCCTTCCGAGTGTCGACGAGATTGGTTTCCCGGGGCGCCCTGCCCGGTGAGGACGTGAAGCTCCTGCTGGGCCAGATCGCCGGTGGCCTGGCAGTGGTGGTGATCGCAACGGTCCCGCTGCTTATCTGGGGGCCGGATGCGCTCATTGCCGTTGAGGTCCTGTTGGTCGCACTTGTCGCTGTTGTTGGATACGTCGCTGCCCGTTCGGTGCCGGTGAGTCGCCTGCGGGCGATCCTCTACATGGCAGGCGTGGTGCTCGCGGTGGCGGTTGTGCTCTGGCTGAAGTTGCTGGTCGGGCACTGATTCACACGGCTTGCACCAACTCGCAAACCGGAGTCAGCCCCACCACGTAGGGTGGCGTCGTGAGCCTCGCCCTGTACCGCAAATACCGCCCGGCAACGCTGGCTGAAGTCATCGGTCAAGACCACGTAGTGGAGCCGCTTGCCCGTGCCCTCGACAACGATCGCGTGCACCACGCGTACCTGTTCTCGGGCCCTCGCGGCTGCGGCAAGACGTCAAGTGCGCGCATTCTGGCTCGCTCGCTGAACTGTGAACAAGGGCCGACATCGACCCCCTGTGGGGTTTGCAATAGCTGCGTGGACCTCGCCCCGAACGGCCCCGGATCCATCGATGTCATCGAACTTGACGCAGCCACTCACGGTCTCGTTGACGACGCTCGCGACCTGCGGGAGAAGGCGGTCTACGCTCCCGCAACCAGCCGCTACAAGATCTACATCATCGATGAAGCGCACCAGCTCGGACCGGGCGCTGCAAACGCGCTGCTGAAGCTAGTCGAGGAACCACCGCCGCACCTGCGCTTCGTCTTCGCCACCACCGAACCAGACAAGATCATCGGGACTATTCGTTCCCGCACGCACCATTACGGATTCCGACTTGTTCCCGCCCGCACTCTGCAGACTCACCTCGCCAGCATCTGCGAGCAAGAGGACTTCGCCGCTGATCCGGGCGCACTAGCGCTGATCAGTCGGGCAGCGGGCGGGTCGGTCCGCGACTCCCTGTCCATCCTGGGGCAGCTGCTCGCCGGGTCGGGGCCCGAGGGCCTGACCTACGAGGAGGCGGCCGACCAACTTGGAGTCACCGACTCTGCGCTCATCGACGAAGTAGTCGTCGCGATGGCGAACTATGACGGTGCGGCAATGTTTCGACTCATCGATTCGGTCGTTGAGACCGGTCACGATCCGCGTCGATTTGTCACTGACCTGTTGGAGCGGCTGCGTGACTTGCTGATCGTCGCGGGCGTTCCCGATGCGGCAGAGGCGGGTCTGATCGATGGCCCAGCCGAACGCGTTGCTGAACTCTCCGAGCAGGCGAGCCGGTTCGGGCCGGGAGCACTGACTCGCAACGCCGAACTCGTCAGCAAGGGGCTTTCGGAACTTAAGGGAGCCACGGCACCTCGGCTTCAACTGGAACTTCTGGCAGCACGCCTTGTGCTCCCCGCTGCAGACTCTGGACCTGAGTCGCTGGTTGCTCGCGTGGAGAAACTTGAGCGCTCACCTGGAGCTGGGTTGGCGTCAGCCGCGGCGCCGATGCCGTCAGCGACTCGAAGCGCACCGGCAGTGCCGTCTGCTCCAGAGGCTTCAGCCCCACGAGTAGCAACACCGAAGCCCGCACCCGCGGCGGGGAACGACGCACCGCCACCCCCGCCACGGTTGTCCGAGGTTGCACCCTCGACGAGAACCGGTGGCTCGGCAGCCGCGCCAGCTGCGCAGCCCGCCGCTGCCGCACCGGACACGACGTCCGCTGCACCTGCACCTTCACCCGCGCCTGAACCGACGACTGCGGCAGCTCCCGAAAACCCATCAACCGCATCCTCGGATCCCGGCGTGACGATCGAGCAGGTCCGCGCTTTGTGGCCAGCAGTCCTCGACGAGATCAAGAGCAACTCTCGGGTGATCTGGATGCTGCTAGTTGCCGCTCACCCACTGTCGATTGAGGGCGACGTCTTGGTCGCTTCACACGAGAACGTCGGCACGGTCAAGCGCTTCGCGCAGAGCTCCAGCCACGACGACAACGTCGCCACCGCAACGGCCGCGGTCATCGGTAAGCCACTTCGTGTCCAGCTCGTCGTCGGTGATTCTGCCGGGGCACCCATACCAACCGGCGGTGCCGCCGAAAGTAATGGCCGTTCGGCGGCTGGCGAGGCCCCGAGCGAGGTCAGTGTCGTTGAAATCCAGCCTGCTGACGTTGCCGAGAGTGTGGACGTTGACGACGTCGCTGGCATTGAGCTTCTGGAACGCGAACTTGGCGGCGTCAAGATCACCGAATATGACGAGAGCTGAACGCAGTGTTTGACGGTGCCATTGCTGACCTCGTGTCAGAACTTGGTCGGCTTCCCGGAGTCGGGCCGAAGAGCGCGCAGCGCATCGCGTTCCACATCCTGCAGGCCGAACCCGACGATGTGCGACGCCTTGCCGACGCGATGATCACGGTCAAGGAGAAGGTTCGGTTCTGTATCGAATGCGGCAACGTGAGCGAAGAAGAGCGGTGCCGAGTGTGCACGGACGATCGCCGCGACCGCTCGATGATCTGTGTGGTTGAGGAGCCAAAGGACGTCGTCGCCGTGGAAAAGACGCGCGAGTACCGCGGGCTTTACCACGTGCTCGGCGGTGCCATCAGTCCGATCGATGGCGTCGGACCGGATGATCTGCGTATCCGCGAACTAATGACGAGGCTGGCGGACGGTCGGGTCGCCGAGGTCGTGATCGCGACCGATCCGAACCTCGAGGGCGAGGCGACGGCCACCTATCTTGCGAGATTCCTCAGCCCACTGGGCATCACGGTGTCACGGTTGGCCAGCGGGCTTCCGGTCGGAGGGGACTTGGAATATGCCGACGAAGTAACCCTCGGACGTGCGTTCGCTGGTCGCCGTAACGTTGAGGGTTAGCCCCCGAAGAAATTCCGTCTAGGTCATTTCGCGCCTTGCAGGTAGACTTGGCGAGCCGCCGAGCGCAGCGCCGCAAGATCCGCGTCAAGGCTTCGGCTACAAGTCGTCATCACTAAGTGGAGCTGTGAATGGGCCTGGTTGTCCTCTCTTATACACATCT
>DMNR01000213.1:0-881 GCA_003452655.1 Actinomycetota bacterium
CGACCGAAACCGCTACCGTGATGGTCTCGGCTACTGTTACTTTTTCGCCTTCTGTGACAGTCACGGCTACGGCCAGCAGTACGGTCATACCCAGCGTTAGCCCAAGCACAACGCCGTCAACCACGCCAACCGTGACACCTGGCGGGCCCAATCCAGTTAACTTCACCGACATCATCCAAGAGATTCATCCGGATTGGTGGCTGGTTGGAGGGCGAACGGTTCGAATTGACGATCGTACGACGATCGACCAGTCGTTGGGCACTGCCGAACCTGGCGCTGAAGTTCGGGTGGTTGGCATTGCGCTTTTCCCGTCAAACGATATCCAGGCGACTTCGATCACCGTTGTACGACCTGCAGGCGGCGTGCAGGTGAACGAGTTCACGGGCACGATCCTGGAGATGAATGGCGATCTGTGGCTGATCGGAAACACCTTGGTGGATGTCAGTGAAGCAACGATCAATGGCACGGCCGCGATTGGAAGCGTAGCGACCGTGCGAGCCGAGCGTCAAGGTGATGAGATATGGATGGCGGTGTGGGTCAACATTCAGGATGACCCTGAGCCTGTGTACATCAGCGGGATAATCGATGCCGTCAGCTCTGCCTCCATCGTTGTGGATGGTACGGTAATTCTGATTGATGCGGACACGCAGTTCACCGGTGTGCCGCCGGCCGTGGGTCTGAGGGCAAGTGTCAGAGCGATTGAGCGCAGCGACGGTTACCATGCCCTGAGCATAGACGTTGATGAACCGACGCCGACCTCCGTACCCCCGACCGTAACGCCCGTGCCACCAACCGCCACACCAACGCCTCAGCCTCCGACCGACACTCCTGAACCGCCGACGCTAACGCCTGAGCCTCCGACCGACACTCCTGAACCGCCG
>DMNR01000213.1:1071-3210 GCA_003452655.1 Actinomycetota bacterium
GACACTCCTGAACCGCCGACGCCAACGCCTCAGCCGCCGACGGACACTCCTGAACCGCCGACGCCAACGACCGAGCCGCTGACGGCAAGGCCCGCTTTGGTCACCTCAACGGTTGGGAATGCGATGCAGGAGGCTAAACTCATCACGGTGTGTCGTAGCGTTGTCTCCTTGCCGGTGTCGTTTGGACAGAATTCCATTTGACATACAACAATGGTGGGGTAATCCGCTAGCGCAATTTGCCCTCGCGGTGTATACTTAGTCCACAGCTTCCGGCCGACGACTCGACCCTTGCTCGCGTTTCGCATCCAATAAACCAGTCTGTCGCCCGGCGATACGGGCTGATCCCCGTTGAGAGTCGTCGAACTGCTCCGTTCACTGTTCCCGTCACCGTTGCAAGGAGTGTTGCCCAAATGTCCACCACCGCCGTATTCTTGTCCTCCAACACACAGCAAATACTAGACTCTGCCTGGTCGAACCCGACGATCGTATCGACTTCAACCAGTCGTGCTGTCTACCCGGTTATCCTTGCCGGGGATCAAGATCTGATTCACGTGTTTTGGGAGCAGGACAGCCGGGTCTATCACGCAATGCATTTGGATCACAACTGGACGAATCCAAGGTCAATCGGAACTGGACAGCACCCCTCAGCCGGTCTGGCGGCGGATGGCACGGTACACGTCGTTTTCAGCAATGAGTTTGCGGGCGTCTTCAACATCTTCTATGTCGTTCTGCGCAACGGGGTATGGTCGCTACCCAGATTGGTTTCTAAAACAACCGGCGCATCGACCTTGCCATCTTTGGCGCTCGACGATACCGGTAAGGTGCATGCTGTTTGGGCCGACATGACGCCGGGATTCTCGGTGATTTACCACGGGTGGCTTGAGCAAACCTGGCTCAACGAACCTCTGCTCAACGCAAGAGGAACCGCACCGGTCTTGACCCAGGACACAAAGCAGCGTATCCTCCACCTGGCCTACCTGGGCAGTGGAACGGGCGGTGGGCCGCGAGATGTTTTTCATCTTCAGGGTACAACCTATACCTGGTCGCTTCCTGAGAACATCTCGATGTCGGCCAGCAACGAGTCGTCGGCCGCGGCGATGGCATGCGATGCTGCAGGCAATACCCATTTCGTGTGGCAAGAGCAACAGGGCAACCGCTCGCATATTCGATACGTTGTTGGCCGCCGCGGTGGCTGGTCGTCACCTGAACCCATCTCCGACACCGGAGTCGACTCCCGCGCACCGCGAGTTGTGGTTACTCAAGGGAGGCAGGTTCAAGTGGCTTGGCGCCAAGGCACCNNTGTCTGGCGACCCTTCCGGGCAACTCCATCTGGCCTGGAGCGGCTGGACGACCTTTAGTGAGCGGGCTATCTACACCAGTCTGTGTTTGCCCGTGGTCAGACCGCGAGTTTTTCTCCCCGACGTGCAAGTGTAATGGAATCGATCGGTTTCGTTTCTTGGTTACGTGCTAACAACCGAGTTGTCGCTGCCGTGAATATTCGGCACGTAGCGGTCCGAATGCCAGTCGTTGTGCCAACTGGTGCCGTCCACCAGGTAACGAAACTGGTACTCACGTCCCTTGTCTAACTCCAACCGGGCTCGCCATACCCCGGCCCGCCCATCGCGCTGCATAGGGGTGGCTTCTTCATCCCACTTGTTGAAGTCGCCAACCAGGTGGACGGTCGCAGCGCGTGCGGCGGTGGGATATTCGAACGTTACGAGAACCTTTCCCGCACTCGGTGACGATTCCTTCTTGATCATGATGGCTAGCTTAGCACATCCGGTGCGCAAAGGCAAACCGCATGGCCAGTCCGTGCTGTCGCCCGATAACTTGACGAAACGCCTACCCGAACGTAGAATGAACCAGCCAGCTACCTACTTAGTCAGAGGAATATAGGCTACGGATGTTTGAGTCTCTTACCGATAAATTACAGAAAGTATTCGATGGTCTCTCGAGTCGAGGCAAGCTAAGCGAGGCTGACGTCGACGCAGCGATGCGCGAGGTTCGTCTGGCGTTGCTGGAGGCCGACGTTAACTATAAGGTTGTCAAGGACTTCGTCGCGCGGGTCAAAGAGCGATCCGTTGGCGTCGAGGTCATGAAAAGCCTCACGCCTGCACAGCAGGTGGTCAAGATAGTCAA
>DMNR01000219.1:0-1044 GCA_003452655.1 Actinomycetota bacterium
ATGGTCCCGTTCAAGCCGTTCTTCCTCGGCGAAGCCGTCCCCGAGTACCCGCGTGCTGCGAGCGTTCAGAAGTGCGTTCGAACGCTGGACATCGAGGAGGTCGGCAAGACGACCCGGCACGCCTCGTTCTTCCAAATGTGCGGCAACTTCTCGTTTGGCGACTACTTCAAAGAGACTGCGATTCCGCTGGCGTGGGAGTTGCTCACGAGTCCGGTTGCTGATGGCGGATTCGGATTCGACAAGGAACGTCTGTGGGCGACCGTTTACGAAGACGACGATGAGAGTGAGCAGTTGTGGCTCACCTTGACGGACATCCCCGCTGAACGAATCCAGCGTCGCGGCAAGGCCGACAACTTCTGGTCGATGGGCGTTCCAGGGCCATGTGGGCCTTGCAGCGAGATCTACTTTGATCGCGGACCGGAATATGGGAAAGAGGGAGGCCCGGTCGTCGACGAGGACCGCTACCTCGAGATCTGGAATCTCGTCTTCATGCAGTACGCACGAGGTGACGGCCAGACGAAGGACGATTACCCGATCCTGGGCGAACTGCCTGCCAAAAACATTGACACCGGCGCTGGCCTCGAACGCATTGCGGCGCTACTCCAGGGCGTTGACAACATCTACGAGATCGACACGACGCGAACCGTGCTCGACAGAGCCACTGAAATCACCGGCAAGCACTACGGCGACAGCGAGAAGGATGACGTCGCTCTGAGAGTCGTTGCAGACCATTCGCGGACCTGCGTCTTCATGATCGCCGACGGCGTTTCGCCCGGAAATGAAGGCAGGGGGTACGTGCTGAGACGGATTACCCGTCGTGTGATCAACAAGATGCGCTCCCTCGGCGCAACCGAGCCGGTGATGGCAGAGCTCATCGCATCGGTGGTGGAGGCGATGAGTCCGCAGTATCCGGAACTCGTTGATGACGCCGGCCGAATCGCTGCAATTGCCGCGAATGAGGAAAGTGCTTTCCTCGAGACACTGCGGTCCGGCACGACGATCTTCGACACTGCAATTGCCGAAATCCGCAGTAGCGGTGGAACG
>DMNR01000219.1:1187-2531 GCA_003452655.1 Actinomycetota bacterium
AGCTCCCCGGGGACAAAGCGTTCCTGCTCCACGACACTTACGGCTTCCCAATCGATCTGACACTGGAGATGGCAGCAGAGTCGGGCATGGAAGTTGACCGAGAAGGCTTCACAGCGCTCATGGAGGATCAACGCCAGCGGGCGAAGGCCGATGCGCGCAGCCGAAAAGCCGGCCTGGCGGACCTTTCGGAGTTTCGGACGATGCTCGATCGGTTCGGCCCCACAGCATGGTTGGCCTACGAAGGCCTCGACTGCGACGCCACCGTGATTGGGATCCTCAAAGGTGACAAACCTGCGCCAGCTCTGAGTGCGGGCGACGTTGGAACGATCATGCTCGACCGGACTACTTTCTATGCCGAATCAGGCGGACTGCATGCCGATGCGGGTCGCATTTTTGGCGATGGGGTCGAGGTTGAAGTGCTCGACGTGCAACGTCCGGTGAAAGGCCTCGTGGCGCACCAGGTTCGCGTCACGAGTGGTGAGTTGACCCTCGACCAAGCGGTACGGGCAGAGGTTGACCCCGCGTGGCGCCGTGACGCGCGTCAGGCTCACTCGGGGACGCATGTTGTCCACGCCGCGTTGCGTGAGGTGCTTGGCCCGACAGCGCTGCAGTCAGGCTCGTTCAACCGCCCCGGTTACCTGCGCCTGGATTTCAAGTGGACCGGTGGGTTGTCGGCGCAGTCCAGACGCGACGTTGAGGACGTTTCCAACCGTGCAGTTCGCGACGACCTCGGTGTCGGCGTGGAGTACATGACCTTGGAGCAGGCGAAGAAGATCGGAGCGCTCGCGCTCTTCGGTGAGACATACGGCGATGAGGTTCGCGTCGTGGAAATTGGGGGAGCTTGGTCGCGCGAGCTATGCGGAGGTACTCACGTCTCATCGAGTGCGCAGATTGGTCCGATCGCAGTGACCGGCGAGTCCTCCATCGGCTCCGGCACCCGTCGTGTTGAGGCCACTGTTGGGATGCCGGCATTCGAGTATTTGGCACGCGAGCGCGACATGGTTGCGCAATTGACCGACATGTTGAACGTCGGCGCTTCGGATCTCCCGCAACGGATTTCGGAGATGGTCAGTCGCCTCAAGGAGGCGGAACGAGAACTTGACAAGATCAAAAAGGCTTCCCTGGCGGACAATATCGATCAAATCGTCGGTGCCGGAACCGAGATTGGTCCCGGGTCGCTGTGGCTGTTCGAAGCCCCCGCAGGTACGGCTGGCGGTGATCTGCGAGAGATCATTCAACGCGCGAGCGCCAAGGCTCGCCCAGATGTGCCCGGAGCGTGGGTTGGGGCAGCGGCAGCTGGCGGGAAACTGGCGCTAGGAGCGGGGGGGGACAAGGCGGGGCAGG
>DMNR01000022.1:0-1278 GCA_003452655.1 Actinomycetota bacterium
TCTTGTGTGCTGTGAGATGTGTATAAGAGACAGGGGATAGTCTGCCCCCCCAGTCTCAATGGGTCGATGAGAGGCCACGGCAGGCCACGACGCCGTCGTGCAGACGTGCGACACGTGCTGACCATTTCGCCTATGCCCGACCTACCGGGGTGGGCAATCGTGCGATGTGTCGTCAACGGGCGAACTTCGTCGCCACTTGATCCCGAAGAAACGGCTTGTCCTCGACCAGATCCAGCAGTTGGCTTCGCGCTTCAACGGCAAGCTCGAACGCCCGGCTTTCGCCATATTTTCGGACTGAGAACGTCTTGGTCCGCTCACGACCATCGGGCAGCTTGAGCCTTGCAGCCCAACAGCCTTGCGGGTGATTCTTCGGCCGAATGAAATGAACGCCCGGCGAGCCGCTCTGGTTCGACGTCCTCTTAATCTGGCAAAAGTCCCGCTTCGTCAGCGCCTTGATCGCGGCTAACTGACCGTCACGCCAAGCCTTTGCAGCGGCGAGGGCGTTTTCCGACCCGCCACGGCGAACGTCGTAAAACGACTTGTAGTACCGCTTTCCTTGCCGCGTGAACATCACCAGCCAGTACCAAATGCCCGGTCTTCGTTCGTGTCGGGAAATGGCGTACATGGGAATGTGGGGGCAACGGTCTTGCAACTACTGCGCGAGTCGATTTCTATCGCCAAGCGCGCAGTCTGTTCCTCTTACAGTTCGTCATTCGCCGAGACACACTCACGAACGTTTCCACTTCGGCGCCAGCCTTGGTAGCAAGGGCGATCATTTCGTAGAATAGCTTTCGGGGAGGAGGGAATGTTTCGAGAGCGGAATCACCGGTCATGGATTCGTCTTCTGCCTACGGCACTGTGGATCGTAGCGCATTTTGCATGGGGCGACACTCTTTCGGGAAAAGTCGTCGGTGTTGCCGACGGTGATACCATCACCGTCCTGGACGCTAGCCACCAGCAGCACAAAATTCGCCTCCAGGGCATCGACGCACCTGAAAAAGCTCAACCGTTTGGCCAACGCTCAAAGGAGAACCTCTCGCGCCTGGTCTTCAACAAGGACGTGCGGGTCGAGTGGGCGAAGCGAGACAAGTACCAGCGCATCGTCGGCAAGGTGTGGGTGCAACCTGCCAGTTGTCCGACCTGCCCTATGACGCTCGATGTTGGCCATGCACAGATCACCGTCGGGCTTGCATGGTGGTACCGGAAGTACGCTAACGAACAACTGCCGGCGGATCGTGGGGCGTACGAGTTTTCGGAAGAGGAGGCCAAGGCCAAGCG
>DMNR01000022.1:1407-3011 GCA_003452655.1 Actinomycetota bacterium
GCGACGATCAGCGCGATGGCGGAGTCTGAACTCGTCAGCTTGCACATAGGCTTGGGTGCCTGGATTCGGAACAACTTCGGGCTATGGTCGGGGAACCGGCGGCTGCTGGAATCGACGGGCGAGCCAAACGCGGATGATGCGTCGATGGTGATCGTCAAGAGCATTTGGCATCGTCTACTGGAACATGTTCCGAAGGTCCATTGAGGCACGGCACCCCAAGAAATGTTGAAGGAGTTGCTTGAGTACGGTAGAGAGGTTTGGGATGGCTGATCGTCAAATTTTCGCTTTCCCCTGGTTGAGGGCGGTCCTGGTGATAGTTGCCGCCTGCATGTTAGGTGCTTGCGGACTCCTCTTGACGCCGATTGCAGCATTGACGCCTTACGAAAATGGGGTCCTAAACGACCCCGAGAATTTCCGCGATCCGTTCACGCGGGCGATAGCGGATGAGTTCGGAATCATGGCCCTCTTCGCACACGTCGCGTACCGTCGGGACCTCGATGGAAACGGAGGGTGTGGTTACCTCGAAAACGGCAAGGACGACTACTATGGCATGCCGACGAGCGCGGACGGCACGGGCCGCTGGATGCGCTGGAAGGGCACCAACGGTTGCGTCGACGATCCGGATCGCGGCTTGTTCTACGAAACCTACGTCTTCAGGGACCAAAATGGACCGCCCAAGGAAGCGGTGATCGCCTTTCGCGGTACCGAAAATACGAAGGGTCAGTTCCTGCGGGACTGGAAGGCGAATCTCTCAGCCCTGTTCGGCGTTGAGCCCGCGCAATACGGGCTAGCACGCGAGAAGCTCCCGGACGTGATCGAGGGTTTGCGCTACGAGAATTCGCAAGTCGTCATCCACGCGGTTGGGCATTCCCTCGGTGGCGGCTTGGCTCAACAGGCAGGGTATCAGTTTGCCGAGGTGGACAGGGTTGTGACATTCAACACGTCACCTGTCACCAACTGGACCCAACTGAAGTTTGATTCAGCGGTACGGAACCGCTACCCGTTGATTTACCGGATCTATCACGGCGGTGAAATTTTGGAAAAGGTACGCTTCGTAACGACGTCGTTCACGGCGACCCGGTTCAATCGCTACGACTTGAGCCTGCAGTTTCGTCGCAAGTCCTCGGTGCCGGGACACTCAATGGACATCGTTGCATGCACATTGGCGCGAATTCTTGGCGATACTCCGGGCACGGGTGACGCGGGCCATTACTACGGGAGGGAGTACATTCGCAAGGAAGTACTGGGCAGTAGTATTTGTCCTGAGAATCCTTCGGCTCGAAATGAGTGAGCCGCATCATGATCACCTATCGGGGGCATCAACTCATGTGGCATGGCCATTCGCAACTCCAAACCCTCTGCGAGGGTTTTTGTCTCAATCAGAGACGCTCAGGGTAGCCAGATTTATGGGTAAAGGGCAGGGCTAGGAGCAAACGGTGGAGATTCTTCTCCGAAGGGGACGTTGGCCTGGGGCGGTCAGCGCGTAAGCGGCCATTCGGCCGGGGATGTCAATCTTCGCGCCTGGCCGACCGCTACGCTGCGGAAAGCAGTCACTGGATGCAGCATGGCGTCTGGCGGCAACCGGCCATCAGCGGCCGTAGCGG
>DMNR01000425.1 GCA_003452655.1 Actinomycetota bacterium
ATATTTAGGTGTAGGTTTCGGTCGCGACGGCTCGAGTGAACGATCGGGATTTGGCCTTGGCAGCAACCCTCGATTGTGGCGTGACTCCCGGGACCCCGACCGGCGCCGTTGGTTACATCTGCGGCCGAACTCCGTATCCAATTCCTCACTGGCAACCCCAAATTGATGGAGATACCTGGATGGACCAAATGCGCTAGCCATCGTTTGCATCCTCTGTCGCTGGGAAGCAGTATCAACAGTGCGCCAGAGCCTCCTCTGCCGCACTGTCTAGCATTGAACTGAAGTGGGCGGAAATGAATAAGTCGCTACCAGCGCTGTTAGCGGTCGGCATTGTTGCCGTGACATTCTCTGCAGTGCCAAGCGCCGCAAGTGCGGTTGCTACATCAGACTCGAACGCGCCGGTTGCACGAAAGATGCTTCCTCCAGGCGCGGTCTGGGACGGAAAGCGGTGCAAGAAGAGGGGCAAAGTTGTCCGTGTTGGAAACTCGGAAGAGAGCGTGCTCTTCAAGTGTAAGAAGAAGCGCGGCAAACTCAAGTGGGTCTACAACGGTGGAGAACGGTACTAACGGCTAGTTCCATCACGTCGAATCAGCCCGATCCGGTGGAGGGGTTTGTCGCTTCCTTCCACGGGTGGAAGCGCGGACCGAAATGACCTCGGAAGTCAAGCGCGCAGTGGCGGTGCGAGGAGCAACTACCAGCCGAATGTTTGGGGCAGCCTTTGTGCATCCCGGAATGAGTTCGCTGTCCTAGTTCGGAATCGGACGTCGACGATGCCCGGGCCATCAGAGGTTCCGCAACCGAACCTGTCTCGTCGACGATGTCTATATCCGTTGAACCTGAAATCAGGGAATAGGAGCGCACGAGGGTCGTCGGCAACTATTTGCAGCTAGCAACGAGGGCTTCTATTCGATGTATGTGTTCATCAATGTCAGGTATTTCGCGTGCGTCCCAGAATTGTGGCGTTCTCTGCGCAGTGGACGTGATCTCGTTCATTCGATCGCTTCGGTGAGCGAGGAACGCGAGGATCGTGGCTGTTGACAACGGTGCCGCGACTTCTTGTGGGTGCGCGAGTGTGTGGTCCAGCGCGTCGTTCCATTGGCCGCTGTATGCCAACAGTAGTGGGATCCACGTCGATCGCACTTGATCGACGATCACGTCGACAGATGGGGAATCGGGCGACGTCACGTGATAAACGCCCCGGGTCGGTCCTGCACCTTGCGAGCACAACAGCGCGTCGCGCGGTGGGTGCGCCCACGCCCTAAGGGGCAGTTGGTCCAGCACGTTCATCACGGTGCCGCCGTACACGAGAATGGCCGGGTCCATTGCGAATTGGCCGGTTGGCAGTCCGTCTTTGATCGTGGCCAGCGCGATCAGACCGGACGAGCCATCGGGCAAGTCGCACTCGAGGCGAAGCATGTCCGTGCCTCGCCGGACTCTGAGCGGCCTTCCTGACACCGAGGTGTCGGTGAGGCACATGGTGATGTGTAGGAACGCATTTCGTTTTGCTTCGCGCAGAGACCCTGTGGTGCCCACACACGGATTTTGGCACGGAATATGACGACTGTCCGGTCCGAGCCACAATGATCTTCTGGGACCGGACTCTTGCAAACGAGGCTGCCTTGCAGCGCTATGGCAGCCTGGGAAACTGCGTGTCCGCACCAACTCTGCAAACGCGCGGTTTGGCGCAACCGGGTTGAGCTATTCGAAGCGAGCAGTATCCCCGGAGCCTCGCCGCAAGATCTTTGGTGTTGCCTCGGATAGATCGATGACGGTCGTCGGCTCTGTGCCGCAGTCTCCGGCGTCAACGACGCCGTCGACTTGGTTGTCGAGTCGATCCTTAACTTCCCAGCCTTGCGCCATCGGCCGTTCATCGCCGGGCAGTAGCAGGGTCGTGGAGATTATCGGCTCCCCAAGCTCTGCTACAAGTGCCTGAACCACGGCATTGTCAGGGATTCGCACTCCCACCGTCTTCTGCCGTGGGTGCATCAGCTTGCGTGGCACCTCTTTCGTCGCGGGCAGGATGAAGGTGTAGCGGCCCGGTGTAGATGCCTTCATCAACCGGAACGCGGTATTGCCGACTCGGACGAACTGGCTCAGCTGCGCGAAGTCATGGCAGACCAGCGTGAAGTGGTGCTTGTCGTCGAGATGTCGTAGCGCTTTCATCCGCGCGAGGCTGGCTGTGTTCCCTAGCTGACACCCCAAAGCGTAGGACGAGTCAGTGGGGTAGGCGATGAGCCCGCCGTCACGAACGAGGTTGGCCACTTCTCTGATCAATCGTGGCTGCGGATTGTCCTGGTGAATGTCAAAGTATCTGGCCACGCGGTGAGCCGACGTGCGCGCGAGCGCCTGCGCCACGGTAAGACATGAGACCTAGCGGGCGCACATCTCAATCGTCAGCGGTAGCTTAGTCCGCGCGCGGTATAGGAACGACTCATTGCGCGTCGACCGGCATCCGTTTACGCGATGCTGGGAAGCTCGGCGTATGTCTGAGGCAGCCGGGTCGCCGACTGGAGTCGCGTTCACCGATGGCGCGCGCGGTATCCGGCCCTGGCTGGGCGGTGTCGCGCTGGGTACAGCCGGTTTCGCAGCTGCAACCGAGTATGTGGCGTCTGAGCACTTTCGCATTCTCGAGCCCGTTGTAACGCTCACTCCCGTGATACTCGCAAGCATCTTGGCGACACTCGCAATTGGCTTACACGTGGTGTTCTTCACTACGGTCCCTCACCGAATTGCACAGCTGCGCGACCCAACTGTGTGGGGACTGCTTGCCGCGGCGCCGGGAACCTTTGTCGTTGCCGGAATCGCGGTCGCGACGCGAGTCGGACCGGAACAGGCGGCAACGGTTGCTGTCACTGTTGGACTGGCCGCAGTGTTATGTGCCGCAGTGATTGCGGCCGCCATGATCGCGGCGATCTTTACTTCGCCGCGCACGAGTGTCCCCAAGATCACTGGTGCCTGTTTCATTCCTGGCACTGTGTTGATGCTCGCTCCGATCCTTGCGAGTCGTGAGTCGGCCAAGATGCTCGACGTTCACCAGTCGCTACTCGTTGAGCTCCCGGTGGGCTGCTTTTTCCTCGGGTTCCTCGTCTTCATCGTGATCGCCAGCCTGTTCGTGGCGAACCTTATTCGCCACGGTGTTCCGCCAGAGCGAGCGCGACCTGGTCTGGTGATTCTGACCAGCCCGCTGTCCGTTGCTGGAGTGGCGATCGTTTCGATAACCGCCATTGACTCCGACCCGCTCGGTGACGGCCAGTACGTCGTGGCTCATGCGGCCTCGGCGGTCTTGCTTGGCTTGGCCAGCTGTTGGTTTCTCGGGTGCTACCTACCAATAGTCCGGGTGGTCGTTCATCCTGCGAAGTACACCCCGCTGTGGTGGTCGTTCGTGTTCCCACTTGCAGCATTCGCGACTGCTTGGTTGGTCGCCGGGAGGAACTCCGGAGTTGTTGTTGTAACAGTTGTTGGCCTTTTGGTCTGGGTTGCGCTGCTTGGGCTATTGATTTGGGTTTCGTCGGTCGCGCTACTGATGCAGGGGCATGTCACAAGCGCAGAGGCCACCGTCGCGACGGGGCTGGAGCAGTAGTCCCGATGTCTGCTCGGATAGTGGCGGCCAACGATCTTGCTGTGCGCGCCGCTATGCCCCGCAGTGGGACCCCCTCATGGCAGCGACCAGGGAATGTTGATGGTGAGTGGTAAACAGTGCGTTCGATACATCGGCGCCCTAATCCGTTCCGGCGAGGGCACCAGTGAATTTCACCTGCTTGACGGAGTGCGCATTCTTGTCCCGAGACACGTCACTGGATACCCGATAGCTTGCCGGGATTTACCTGACGATTAGTGGGAGACCTACGTGGAACAAGTCAGCCTCACATACACACCCATCGATGAGATCGCCGGAATCGTCGACGAGCTGCGAACCACGTTCCGCTCAGGCGCCACAAAGCCTGAGGCCTGGCGCAGGCAGCAATTGGATGCACTTGAGCAGATGCTGATTAACGAGCAGGACGAGTTTCTCCGAGCACTCGATATTGATGTCCGCAAACCTCGGCAGGAGGCTTATGCCTCCGAGATCGCGATCGCGCTTGAAGACGTTCGGATCGCTCGGAGCAACCTCCATAAGTGGATGGCACCCGAATCCGTAAAGATGCCAATCCTGGCCGGGGTCGGAGCCTCCACGAAGGTGATACACGAGCCGCTCGGTGTTTCGCTGATCGTCGGTGCCTGGAACTATCCGGTGATGCTGACCATCGGCCCTCTCGTGGGAGCGATCGCAGCTGGATGCACGGCTGTGCTCAAGCCAAGTGAACTGACCCCCGCTACCTCGCTGGCGATGCAGAAGGCAGTCGCCAAATACCTTGACCCAGAGGCGTACACCGTCATCCAGGGCGGGATTCCGGAAACTACGGCAGTCCTTGAACAACGATTCGACCAGATCTTCTTCACTGGCAGCCCGGCAGTTGGCAAGATCGTCATGGCAGCGGCCGCGAAGTACCTGACCCCAGTGGTCTTGGAACTGGGTGGCAAGAGCCCGGCGATCGTCTGCGAGGACGCCAAACTGGACTCGGCCGTTCGCCGTATCGCTTGGGGGAAGTTCTACAACGCTGGTCAAACGTGTATCGGGGTTGACTATGTCTTGGTGCATGAGTCGAAGTACGAGGAATTCTTGACGAAGACGTACGAGACGATCGAGAAGATGTACGGGCTCGACCCGCACGCAAGCCCAGACTTCCCGCAGATCGTCGATCAGCGCAACGTTTCGCGGATTGAGGCGCTCTTTGCTGGCGAAGATGTGGTGTACGGCGGCGATGTGGACATTGATGATCGGTACATCGCGCCCACTGTTGTGCGAAACCCGTCACGAGATTCCCCGCTCATGACTGAAGAGATCTTCGGTCCGGTGATGCCCGTAATTCCGTTCTCGGACCTTGATGAGGAACTCGACTGCATTGTTGACGGCGAGAAGCCCCTCGCGACGTACATCTTCACCGAAGATCGAAAAACGGCGGACCACATCCTGAATCGGGTCAGTTCTGGTGGCGCTTGCATTAACGACACGTTGACTCACGTCTCGGTCGGTCGGGCACCTTTTGGTGGCGTGGGGCAGTCCGGAATTGGCTGCTACCACGGGTATGACAGCTACGCTGCCTTTACCCATCGCCGTACTGTGCTCACTCGCTCGACCGCGTTCGACCCATCGTTTCTGTATCCGCCATACAGCGCAACGAAGGAAAAGATCGTCAAGAAGATCGTCTGAGGCTCGACCGAGGTTGAGCATCCGGGATTGAGTCCCGCGGAGGATCGATCTGCGCTGAGGCAACGATGATGAGAGTCTTGGTCCATGCGTTGCACGTTCGTCTCGGAGCTGTGGACCTGGGACGCGCGCAAGTCCGACAGTTGGACCTTCGCGACAGTCCCACCTAAACTGAGTGACGAACTGCGTGCGCGCAACGGACCCCAACGTGGATTCGGATCAATTCCGGTCGAAGTCACGATTGGGGAGTCGTCGTGGAGTACCTCCATCTTCCCGGACAAGAAGTCCGGCTGCTTCGTCCTGCCACTGAAAGCAGCGATCCGCAACGTCGAGGGTATTTCCGCCGGAGACTCAGTCGAGGTCACCTTGTCCACAAGGTAGTGGGCGTCAACGCAGTGGTTCGTCAACCGGGGCACCAGCAGCGAATCTTGGTGCAGGACTAGGGAGCCGGGTCGGCCTTCGGCTTCTTCACAACGATGTCGATCGTGTTGCTCTCGAAGTCGAGCGGGCGTCCAGACGAGGTTTGTTCTCTGCGGCCAACACGCGAGTCGTACTGCTGTTGTTCGGTCGAGTGCTTCTTACTCGGCGAGAAGATTTCGCTCAATGCATCTACCAGACCGCCATTGCCAGCACTCGGCGCGCCTTCACCTCGGATGCGCATGAAGAAGCCCATATGCCCAGCGTAGGGCAGGTAGTTCCCTGAGTCCGATTCTCGCCCGCCTTCCCGCCCGCATCGCCATGTTGGTGGCGCTACGGTTGAGCCATGGCCGAGCAAGTGGGTGATCCGCGGCGATCGACGGTCTCCGAGAGTCACCTTCAACAACTGTTGACGTTCTCCGCTGATGTCATTTTTGACATTGCACCAGACAACACTTATCGGTGGGTGACTCCGTCCGTCACGGATCTTCTCGGCTGGAGTCCGGACGAGTTGGTTGGAATGACTGGGGCCGACCTATGGCATCCCGATGACGCACCACTTCTAAGTGCGGCCCGGGAGAATCCAATCGGCGGATATGCCAGCGTGCGCCGGTTTCGGATGAAGACCCGCTCTGGGACATTCCGCTGGGTCTCCGGTTCGTCAAACGAGATTCGCATCAACGGGGAGTTGCTGGGTCGCGTTGCGGCAATCCGCGATGCGGAGGAGCAGATGGCAGCGGAGAGCGACCTGCGTGCGTCAGAACAGCACTACCGAATGTTGGCGGAGAACGCATCCGATGTGATCGCGCGGGCGTCACCGGACGGCACGATTGAATGGATCTCGCCGTCCGTTACGCGGATGCTCGGTTGGAGACCAGAAGAGATGACTGGCAAGCCAATCTTCGGATTCCTAAATCCGGAAGATATGCCGGCGATCCAGGAAGCACAGGCTCGCATTCGAGATGGTGAGGCGTTGAACTTTGATGCTCGAATTCGCACGTCTGACGGGAGCTATCGGTGGGTCGCCTCACAAGTACGCCCCGTTTTTGACCGTTCTGGAGCACTGACAGCTCGGGTAGCCGGTTGGCGAGATATTCACGAGAGGAAGCAAGCGTCTGAAGCGCTTGCGATCAGCGAAGACTTGTTCCGAACTGCGATGGACGGCAGTGCAATTGGGACCTGTCTTGTGGCTGCCGATGGCAGCTTCATGCGAGTGAACCTAGCCCTAAGTGAAATGCTGGGACGGTCACAAGAACAACTGATGGAGATGACGTGGCAGGAGATCACTCACCCTGAGGATCTAAATGTTGACCAAGAACTCGTCGACCAAATTCTGCGCGGCGAACGCGACCGTTATCGCCTACGGAAGCGGTACCTGCGGCCGGACAAAGAGGTCGTTTGGGGAGATCTTTCGGTCGCCTGCTGCAGGAACTCCGATGGCAGCGTGCGCAACTTCGTTTCCCAAATCGTTGACATCACCGAGTTGAAGCGTGTCACTGATGCTGCTCAGGCGGCTGAGCATCGCTACAAACTTATGGCATCGAATGCTTCGGATGTTGTTTTCATGGCTGGCCCTGACCGCGTCATCAGGTGGGTTTCGCCGACAGTCACTCGCAGCCTTGGATGGAGCCCCGACGAACTAGTG
Source organism: Actinomycetota bacterium (assembly GCA_003452655.1). Lineage (GTDB taxonomy): Bacteria > Actinomycetota > Actinomycetes > S36-B12 > UBA10799 > UBA10799. Next base: position 7,311 of record DMNR01000425.1, read on the forward strand.
GGAACAGTCGCCGCAGACCTCGTGCACGCTGCCGATCGGGAGGATGTCCAAGAGTCAATCCGACATCTCTATTCGGATGAGCCGGGAGACAATGCGGTGGACTTCCGGATGCGGTGGCGAACGCGTACGGGGACCTACCGCTGGATGCTCGGAACTGGCACGCGGGTCATGTCCGCGTCCGGCACCTTGGAATATGTCGTCGCCGGCCTCCGCGATATCACCGAAGAAGTGGCTGCCCGCGAGTATCTTTCCCGCGTCCTCAGTGCGCAGGTCGATCCCACCTTCATCTTGACTCCCGTCCGGGATGAAGTCGGACAAATTGTGGATCTTGTGTACACAGACCTGAATCCGGCGGCATGTTCCTACCTGCACTCCAGCCGAGAAGCAGTTCTCAACCGCACCGTATTCGAGCTTTTCGGGGGCGAACCATCAGTGAACCTCCTGCGTTGGTGCAGCTCAGCGCTTGCAACCGATGCTCC
>DMNR01000445.1:0-3314 GCA_003452655.1 Actinomycetota bacterium
CGGCCTCGGAGCACGATGATGTCGGTGACGACCTCGCAACCGGCCTCCTGCACGTGGGAGGCCGACGGGAGTCGGACTGCCCCGACGAAGTCGGCGTGCGCGCCGATCGCTTCGCGTCCCGTCGGGTCGATCGCATCCATCGTGTACCGGCTGGTGACCATCACGCCGATGCCGCCGGGGGCGAGCGCACGGGCGGACTTGGCGAGGAAGTGATCGTGGATGGAGAGCCGGCGGCCCGGGTTGTCGGTCTGATCGAACAGTCGGTAGGCGCCGAACGGGACGTTGCCGATCGTTGCGGCGACCTGTCCCTTGGCGAGGGGAACGTCGGCGAACGACCCGTGGATCACCTCGTGGCGTCCGGCGAACCGGGCCTCGGCAACCTGGGCGGTGGTGGCGTCCAGCTCGACGCCGGTCACTGTGGAGGCTTCCGGGGCGAGCGCCATGAACACGCCGCGCCCGCAGCCGGGCTCCAGCGTGGGCCGGTGATGGGTGGCCGGGACGGCGTCCCACATGGCCTGGGCGATCCTTGGGTCGGTGTAGTGAGCGTTGAGCGTGGTGCGCTCGGCCGATGCGAGCCCGTCGGCTCCAACGAGCTCCTCCAGCTCGGCGCGCTCGGCGGTCCAGTCCGGGTGGGCGAAGATCTGTGGTGCTGCGCCCCAGCCGTGCCAGCGGGCCATCAGCGCCTGGTCGGCCGTGCCGTCCCGAAGCGCACGGAGCACCTCGAGGTTGTCGTCGACTGCCCGCCGGGCCGTCAGTCGTTTCTCGGGAGCGGCCTCAACCGCAGGGTCGGATGGTCGAGCGTGGTCGTCGATGCGCTCAGGAGTGGGAGCTGAAGTTTGATCATCGGCTCGGCCACGAGCGCCCGCCGGCGTGACGGGGGCGCTGCCCCCGTCGCCCGCTGGCTGGTCAAGGTCAAGGCTTAGTGGGCGTCCAGCCACTCTTGAGGGGGCGGCCAGTCGTCGCCCGGGTAGATCAGATCCTCCTGCTCGCCCTCCGGGTCGTACTCCTCGTTCCGCTGGTTGTTGATCACCTCGGCCGCTGCCATCTCGGCCTGCGCCCGATGCTGAGCGTCCGTTTCGCCCTGGCTCCTCGGGTGCCGGGCGATCACGTTGGCCATCGTCGCCCGTTCGGCTTCGGTCAGGTTCGGGATGACGGTCATCGTCGTTCTCCTTGGTTGGTGCTGCGAATAGGTCGAGCTGTTCGGCTGCCACGGCCGCTGTTCTCCTTCATCTGGTGATCGCCGGCGCAGTGGTCTGCGCTGGTTGGTGGGCCGTGGCGTGTCCGGTCCGGTACTGGTTGATGTCGCCCATGAGCTGGGCGTGGGCTCGTCGCCCGGCATCGCTCGCAGCGTGTGCGGCGAGCGGGTCGGGCTGGCGAAGGGTGCTGTGGGTGTCGGCGTACACCAGCGATGCGTTGGCGAGCTGGTCCCACGTGTCGGCGCCGGCGTGGTCGGGGCGGGGCCCGATCCGGCTGGTGACCCACTCGGGTGGATCGGCGGCGAGCTGACGGAGCGACGCGTATCGGCGTTGGACGGCCGCTGTTTGCGCGTTCAGGTCGGGGCTCATCCACTCGTTGGAGTCCGGTGGCAGCGTGTCGGCGGCCTGCTGGCAGCGTGCGGTGAGGACCGCCCACGGGTCGTTCGCTCCGTCGAGCGATGCCTGGGTGATCTGCTCGACGGTCGTCGCTGGGGAGACGCCCGTTCGGGTGTAGCGGTTCCGGATCGCACCCACCAGAGAGGAAGGGGGCTCGCCGGCATCGAGCCCAACGGCGGCGAGCGCTTCGACGGTGCTGGCGTGAACCTCGTGGTGGAGGTGGTGTTGCCAGGCGGGCAGGATCGCTCGCAGCGAGCGTGGGTCGAGCGCATCACGGAGCGCCTGGGTGGCGCTCTGCGCCTCCGGTGCTCGCTCGATTGCGAGGTGGAGCGCAGCCTCGGCGGTGGTCGCCGGTTCACCGTCGACCCACTCGGGATGATCGGTGCTGTCGGTGATCACCCACGCGCTGTTCGTCTCACGGCCACGCGTGAGCGCAACGTAGAGCGCCTCGCGGCTCACGTTCGGGTTGCACAGCAAGTGCGCTGCGTCGACGGTTCTGCCTTGGACGGCGTGGGCGGTCCCGGCGTAGGCAAGCTCGACGTGAGCGTCAACGTAGGTGCGGGGCAGCCTGGCCTTCGCTCCACCGTTCTGTGACTTCACGGTGAGGGAGCCATCCCGGTGGATGCGTTGGACGGTCCAGGTGTCTCGGTTGCGGACGAACCCCCGTTGTCCAGCGGTGATCTCGCGGTTGTTGCGCCGGGTGCGGATCACGTCCCCGGCACCAGCCTCGTTGCCGTCGCGGAGGGCGACCTGGCGGTTGGTGTCGACCGTTCCGGCGCCGATGAGGTGCTCTCGCGCAGCGCGTGCCAGCGCTGATGCCTGGTCGTTGGTCTGGGTAACCATCACCGCCTCGCTGGTGGCTTGATCACCAATCCAAGCTTCGAGGACCTGCGTGTACATCTCGGCTTCGGTGCCGCCATGGATGCGCTGGTGCTCGGCGTAGAGGTCGACCACCGCTCCGTCGCCCTCCCTCATCCGGGTTGACGCTTCGCGCTCCCACGTGTGTTGGAACCGGTGGATCTCCTCGAGGTGGAGGGCGTTGACCCGGTCGTCTGACACCATCAGCCCGAACGCACCACCGGCGCCGGGTGCATCCAGCTGAAACGGATCGCCGACGGCGAGGACCTTGCACCCGGCAACGGCTGCGGCCTGTTGGATGCGCTGGAGGTCGAGGGTCGGGACCATCGCGGCTTCATCGACGATGATCAGGGTGCCGGGCTCCAGGTGGGCGCCCCAGGTTGCCCACTGGGCCGGGTCGGACGGATCGGCACCGTAGGTGCGGCACCGGCTGTTGGCGGCGGCGAACCAGCGGGCGGTGTTCTCGGCTTCGATCCCGGCCGCTTCGGCGAGCTGATCGGCTGCGACCTGGGACGTCGTCAGGCCCAGCACCCGGGCGCCGTTGTTGCGCCAGTGGTCGGCGAGTGCCCGCATCGTGGTGGTCTTGCCCGATCCGGCGGGACCAACCAGCACGTCCAGCTGCCGGGTCGACGTGGACACGCCAAGCGCCGCTGCGCGCTGGCTGACGCTCAGCTGACCGCCGAACTCGGGCACGACGTCGCCGGCGGGCGGCACGAACACCGCCTCGGTGTGCGCGGCATCGACCAGCTCCGCCTCGGCGGCGAGAAGCCGGTTGGAGGTCCACCGGTGCATCCCGGTGGGCCCGTTGGGGTCGATCACGGTGTTGGTGACGTTCACCATCTGGCCGGTGATGTCGTCCACCAG